>NZ_JAAAHR010000002.1:0-134147 GCF_009908215.1 Nonomuraea sp. K271
ATGTAGCGGGACATGACGTCAAACAGGCCGCCCAGGGACCCTCCGGCCGTCCAGGACGCCAGGCCGATCCGGCCGCCCGGCTTGCAGACCCGCAGCAGCTCGGCCGCGGTGCGCTTCTGGTCGGGCGCGAACATGGCGCCGAAGGCCGAGAGGACGACGTCGAAGTCCGCGTCCGGCAGCGGGATGTCCTCGATGTCCGCCTCCATGAGCCGCGCGGACACCCGCTCGGCCGCCATGCGGCGTTGAGCGTCCTCCAGCATCGTGGCGGAGAAGTCCAGCCCGGTGACCTGGGCGAAGCGTCGCGCGCAGGCGATGGTCGCGTTGCCGCTGCCGCAGGCGGCGTCGAGCACGCGCTCGCCGGGCCGCACGTCGAGGCGCTCGGCCAGGAGTTCGCTGGCGATGGTGGTGGTTCCGGCGACCGAGGTGTAGTCCCCGGCCGACCACGCGGAACGCTGGTAGTGCTTGAGTGACGAGGAACGGGCGGTCGTAGGGGAGATGGGCACGTCAATCCTCCAATGGCGCGAAGCGGCGCAGCCAGCCGCTCAACGGAGCCGCACGCTCCCACGCCCCCGTGATCAGGCCGGCGGCACCGGGGTTGCCTAGCCAGAGCGACGCCGGCCAGCGCCAGGTGGCCGCGAGGCCGGTGCGACGAAGCAGGGCGATGTGGGGATGGCTCTGCGGATAGCCGCGGGGAGCCTTCTTCAACGTCTCCCCCGAGACGGTGAAGCCCTCGGCCTCCAGGGCCGAGATGATCGTCAACAGCCGCGCGCCCGCGGGACCGGCCGCCGCCGCGCGAAAGCGGCTCAGCCAGGCGCCGCGGGCGCGGACGACACCCACGGAGGCGATCAGCTCCCGGGCCGACACCGACAGGTAGTGGTGCGTTCCGTTTCCGGCGAACTGCACGCCGAGGTGGGTGTGGTACGGGTGCCGGCCGTCCGCGAACCGCGCGTCCTTGCGGAGCCGGAAGATATGCGCCTTCCCGTACTTGTGCTCGAGTTCGGCGGCGAGGGTCCTGGTGGGTTCCAGGACCGCTCGCCGGTACAGGTCGCGACAGGCGTCCAGATAACCGGGAGAATTGTCTTGTTCCAGGCCGGTGAAGAAAGTGGCGAGTTCCGTGCTCCAGCCGGCGAACGCGGTCACCTGGATCCCCCTTTCTCGCTGGTTCAGATTTCCGCCGGGGCGGTGCGCAGGCTCAGTGGACGCATATCCGTCCACAGCTCCTGGACGCGGGAGAGACAAACCTCTTTCGTGCCCTCGGCGCCAACGGGATGCCAGCCGCCCGGAATATCTTGGTCGGCGGGCCAGATAGAGTACTGCTCCTCGTGGTTTCGCACGACCACAAATGACCTCTCCGGCATGCGGGACTCCTTAGTGAGTGGGCGCGGTAAATGCATGATGCCATTCTGCGGTGCTGTATGCCATTGACGCCGTACTGCCAGCGGTACAGCCGTCAGGGAAGCCGCACGTCAGGGCGGTAGATATCCAGCCACAGCATGACGTCGAGTACGCGTTCCATGCCGAGCCTGGCCAGCTTGTCCACCGCCGACGCCTCCTGCCGGGTGGTCGCCTGCAGCCGGCGCCGGTCGGCGAGGGCGAACACCGGATGGTCGGGCCGCCCGAGCAGTTCCCGGGTCTGCTCCTGCAGCGCTTTGACGTAGGAGGTGGCCTGGGCGGAGGGGTAGGCGCTCTTCACCCGGTCCGCCACGACCGCCGGGAGCCTGTCGCGGACCGCGCTGCGCAGCAGGCTCTTCTCCCTGCCGTCGTGGTTCTTCATGGACCACGGGGCGTTGTAGACGTACTCCACCAGCCTGTGGTCGCAGAACGGCACCCGCACCTCCAGTCCCACCGCCATGCTCAGCCGGTCCTTGCGCTCCAGCAGGAAGCGCACGAAGCGGGTCAGGTGCAGGTGGCTCATGACGCGCATGCGATATTCCAGGTCGCTCTCGCCGTCCAGCCGGTCCACCCCGCGTACGGCGTCGGCGTAGCAGACACGCCGGTACTCGTCCAGGTCGAGGGCGGCGCGGACCTCCGGTTTCAGCCACACGGCGTCCCGGTCGAGCGGGCCCGCGTTGACGGCGATCCAGGGGAACTCGTCCGCCCACCGGATCCGGTCGTCGTGGAACTGCCGGTAGCCGCCGAAGACCTCGTCGGCCGACTCCCCCGACAGGGCGACCGTGGAGCGCTCGCTGATCGCCTTGAACAGCAGGTACAGGGAGAAGTCCATCTCACCGAACCCCACAGGCAGGTCGCGGGCCTCGAGCGCCCTGCGGCGCACCTCGGGGTCGGCCAGCGCGGCGTGATCCAGCATGATGTCGCGGTGGTCGGCTCCGACGTGGTCGGCCACGGCGCGGACGAACGGCGCGTCGGGTGTGCCGCGCAGGTCGTCGGGCAGGAAGCCGTCTGACTGCCCGACGAAGTCCACGGAGAAGGTGGGCACGGCCTCGGCGCCGAGGTGCCCGGCGGCCAGGACGGTCAGCGCGCTGGAGTCCAGGCCGCCGGACAGCAGCACGCAGCGGGGGACGTCGGCGACCATCTGCCGGCGCACGGTGTCGCCGAGCAGGTCGCCCACGCGGGTGATCGTGGTCTCCAGGTCGTCGGTGTGCGCCCGGGTCTCGAGCCGCCAGTAGACCCGCTCACGCCGGCCCCGGGCGTCCACGGTGACGACGGTCGCCGGCTCGACCTGCCGCATGCCGTGCCAGACCGCCTGCCGGGGCGTCATGACGAAGGCGAGCCACTCGCGCAGCCCCTCGGCGTCGACCACGCGCTCCGCCGCCGGGTGCGCCAGGATCGCCTTCGGCTCCGACCCGAACAGCAGGCCGTCCTGCGTGGGGAGGATGTACAGCGGTTTGACGCCGAGCCGGTCGCGGATCAGCACCAGCCTCTCCTCGCGGGTGTCCCAGATGGCCAGGGCGAACATGCCGTTCAGCCGCTCGGCCACCCGATCGCCCCAGCGCAGGTAGCCGCGCAGGACGACCTCGGTGTCGCTGGAGGTCCGAAACCGCTCGCCGAGCTTCTCCAGCTCGCCGCGCAGCTCGGTGAAGTTGTAGACCTCGCCGCTGAAGACCAGGCACACCTCGCCTCCCGGTACGGAGGCGGTCATCGGCTGGGCGCCTCCCTCCAGGTCGATGACGGCGAGGCGGCGGTGCCCCAGGGCGGCGTGCGGGGCCGTCCACATGCCTTCCGCGTCGGGTCCGCGGCAGGCCATGGTCCGCGTCATCGCCTCAAGCGTCGGCCTCTCATGGCTCAGGTCACGCTTGAAGGAGACCCATCCGGTGATTCCACACATGCCGTTACCTCCCCAGTTCCTGCGGCCACACCGCAGGCAGCACCTTGTCGACCAGCAGCCGGGCCGCCTCGCCGATGTCGGGGCCCAACGGCGAGCCGAGGTAGAAGTCGTCGAAGCCGAGGGACTGGATGAGCTGCGCCAATGCTCCCAGCCGCTCGGCGCACGCCTCGGGCGTTCCCGACGCGATGAGCCCGTCCAGCAGGTCGTTGGACACGTACTGCGCGGCTTCCGGCAGGGGTTTGCCGCCGCGCAGCGCCGTGCGCACCATGGCCGCCGACTCCATGTCGAACCCGGCCCGCTCCAGGTCGGGCCAGAGGACCGGGTTGCCGGCGACGATCGCCGCCTGCCTGCGGGCGAACTCCCTGGCCGCGGCGCCGTCGTTCGACACGCAGCAGTTCAAGCCGTACAGCAGGCGGAACGGCCGGACTTCCCGGGTTCGCCGCGCCAGCGCCACCACGTCGCGCACGGTCTCGTGATCGCCGGCTTCCAGGGCCGCGTACGACACCGCCGGATAGGTGCTGGTGCAGATCAGCCCGTCCGCGAGGTCTTCGGCCAGCGCCCTGCTTTTGGGCCCGCCGATGGCCATCAGGATCGGGATCTCCCTGGTCAGGGTGAACGTCAGCTGTGCGATGGCGTCGTCGCGCCAGCCCAGCCGTTCGCTCAGCAACGGGTAGTCGCGCAACAGCACGATCTCGCCCGCCCACAGCCGCCTGATGAGCCCGATGCACTCGCGCAGCAGGGCGAGCACGGAACGTTTGGTGAACATGCTCGACACGAGTGAGCCACCGGTCCCGATGCCCATCTGCACCGTATGGCCGGGCGCCACCAGCTCGGCGATGGTGGCCATAGCGGCGGCGATGTCGATGGGGTTGCGCGACAGTGGGATGGTCACGCCGCTGGCCACGCCCACGTGCCGGCCGGCGGCGATCGCCGACATCAGCACGTGGGAGTTGCGCGCCAGCATCTGGTCGGGCACCCAGATGGTGCTGAACCCGCTGCTCAGCACCGAGCTGGCGGTCAGGATCTCGTCGGCGGAAACCCACGGAGCGATCTGGACCCCCGAAGGGCGGATCCCGGAAAGAGTTGTCATGATCGTCCTCTCGGTCAGGTGAGCCCGCGCCTCGGTTCCGAGGTGCGGGAGAGGGTGGCCACGGTCACCACGCCGGCCAGCACCAGGCCGACCGCCACGTAGACCGGCAGTTGCGCCGGACCGCCGCTCAAGGCGTTGACCACCGCGGGGACCAGGCCCGCCAGGGCGAACCCTCCGTTGATCGACAGGGCCGTCCCCGAGGCGCGGATCGAGGTGGGGAACCGCTCGTTCAGGAAGATGGGCAGCGGCCCGAACGCGGCGATGGTCAGCCCGGAGAGCAGCAGCGCCGGCAGCGCCACCATGACGGGGGACGCCACATCGGCCAGCCACATGTACAGGCAGGGCAGCGCGATCATGTTGACCGCGGAGGCGCACAGCAGCACGCGACGCCTGCCGTAGCGCTCGCTGAGATGGCCGCTGAGCGGCGCGAAGACGAAGGCACCGAGGTTGACCCAGACCAGGATCACACTCACCGTCGCCACGCTCAGCCCGTTGACCACCTGCAGGAAGCTGGGCAGCAGGCCCAGGGTGAGCAGGAAGAAGGTGGCGACGCCGAAGACCACGGCGATGTTGGCCGCGAGCACCTTCCGGTGCGGTCCCCGGGTGAGCAGCGGAGCCAGCGGGCTCGCCACGCGGTCCGGCTTGGCGCTCCAGAGCGGGGATTCCTCCACGTACTTCATCACGAGCACGCTGACCAGCACAGGCAGGCCGCCGGCCAGGAACATCACCCGCCAGCCCCACTCGTTGAAGGCTTCGCCGGGGAAGATCCTGGTCGTGGCGAACAGGGCCAGCGCGGCGAGCAGGCTGCCCAGCGCGGTTCCGCCCCCGCCGACCACCCCGGAGACCAGCCCGCGCCAGCGAGCCGGCACCGACTCGGTCGCCAGGGTGAGAGTGGATGCGAAGACGCCGCCGACGAACAGGCCCTGGACCAGGCGCAGGAGCAGCAGCAGCAGCGGGGCGGCGACGCCGATGGCCTGCGCGCCGGGCAGCATTCCCATGAGGGCGGTCACGCAGCCCACCCCGAGCAACGCCACGACCATGGCCCGTTTGCGGCCGTGCCGGTCGCCGATGACGCCCATCAGCGCGGCGCCGATGGGCCGCATGATCAGCGTCGCGGCCAGCGCGACATAGCTGCCTGCCAGCGCCAACGCGGTGTTCTCGAGGGGAAAGAACACCGCCGCGATGGCGGGTGCGACGAACACGATCACATAAAGGTCGTACAGGTCAAGGGCAAATCCGATGACGGATGAAACTGTGGCTCTGAATCCATGCGGTGACCTCGTGGTCGCTTCGGCAAGGACAGCGCTCTCTGCTTTCACCGGCAATCTCCTTTCACGTCCGGGACGCTAACCATCGTGCGTGCCGGGTCGGTGGGTTGACAAATATCGGAAGTCGGCCGACCTTAGTCGGAAGTGAGCGCAGGATTTGCGCCTAATCACATGCCCGCTGTTTATCTCGCGCTATTGGCATGCTCAAGAGGAAGTGGTCCCTGATGACGGTCAGCGCCGACATCCGATCCCAGAAGGTGCGGGTCGACATGTTCGGGAAGGATTTCCTGAACAACCCCTATCCCGACTACGTCCGGCTCAGGGAGGAGGAGCCTGTTCATTGGGACAACCGGCTGAACGGATGGGTGATCACCCGGCACAGCGATGTGTACGCCGCCCACCTGGACCCCGAGACGTTCTCCTCCCACCGCCTGGGCGCGATGGTCTCCAACAAGGTCGGCCCCACCTCCTCGGACGAGATGAAGAGGTTCATGGACCTCGCGCCGGAGTGGATGCTCTTCCGCGATCCGCCCGACCACACCCGCATCCGCAGGCTGTTGAACCGCGAGTTCCGCGCGCGGGACATGCGCGCGCTGCGCCCCGCGATCGAGGAGATCGCCACGGAGGTCATCCGGCGGGCGGCCGGCAAGGGTGAGTTCGACCTCGTCAAGGACTTCGCGTATCAGCTTCCCGGACGGGTGCTGGCGACGATGTACGGACTGCCGTCCGCCGAGGGCACCCGCCTGACCGACTGGTGGTACGAGATCCGGCACATGCAGCGGGTCTTCCTCGGAGCCGACCCCACCCAGGTGGCGCCGTCCGGCAGCCCGACCGCCGAGGCGTTCAGCCAGATGACGCCCTACCTGGCCGAGCTCATCGGGGACAGGCGAAGCCGGCCCAAGGACGACCTGGTCACCAGGGTGATCGCCATCGCCGAGCGGGGCGAGGAGGAGGCGCTGGGGCTCAGCGAGCAGGAGATGTTCGCGCACCTGCTGTTGTTGCCGCTGGCGTCCTTCGGCACCACGATGGACCTGATCGGCAACGGGGTCCTCGGCCTGCTCGGCCAGCGTGACCAGTGGGACCTGCTGAAGGACGAGCCCGAGCTGATCCCCTCCGCGGTGGAGGAGGTGCTGCGTTACGACGCCTCCGTGCAGCTCACGCACCGCCTGGTGACCCGTGACATCGAGGTGGCCGGACAGCCGATCGCCGGCGGAGAGCTGGTCTACCTCGTCCGCGGCGCGGCCAACCGCGACCCCGAGCGGTGGCCGGCCCCCGACCGGATCGACGTGCGGCGCCACGACTCGGGACACGTCGGGTTCGGGGTCGGCATCCACCGCTGCCTCGGCGCCGGGCTGGCGCAGGTGATCACGGCCGCGGCGCTCAAGGTGCTGACCCAGTGCGTGCCCGGCCTGTCACCCGTGCCCGACCGGCCGCATCGGTGGAAGGCGGACACCCCGCAGTTCCGTGGCCTGGCCGAATTTCCCGTACGGGCGGAGCGGTAGCCATGGGGCGGTCCGCGCAGGTCTTTCAGTCACAGTGGATCGACGGGGATTGGCGGCGATCCGACGCGACCGACGGCATCGACGTGATCGACCCGAGCGACGAGAGCCTGCTGGCCATCGTTCCCGCGGGCACGCTGGTGGACGCGCGCCGGGCCGCCCAGGGAGCACGGGCGGCCCAGCCCCGATGGGCGGCGACCCAGCTGAAGGAGCGGATCGCGTTCGTCGAGCGGCTCGCCCGCAGGCTCTCCGAGCGGGCGGACGAGCTGGCCGAGGTCATCATCTCGGAGGTCGGCGCGCCCGCGACGGTGGCGCGGCAGGCGCAGGTCGGTCTCGCCGTCACGATGACGGCCTCCTTCGCGGATCTGGCGGCCGGATTCGCCTTCGAGCGGCGGGCGGGAAACTCGCTCGTGCTGCGCGAGCCCGCGGGAGTGGTCGCGGCCATCACCCCGTGGAACGTGCCGCTGCTGCTCACGTTGCAGAAGGTGGTCCCCGCGCTGCTGGCCGGCTGCACCGTCGTCCACAAGCCCAGCGAGCTGACGCCCCTGCACGCCTATCTGCTCGCCGAGATCACCGCCGAGTGCGGTCTGCCGCCGGGCGTCTTCAACGTCGTGGTGGGCACCGGCGAGGGCGCCGGGGCCGACCTCGTGCGCAGTCCGGACGTGGACATGGTCTCGCTGACCGGCTCGGTCCGGGCGGGCCGTCACGTCGCCACGATGGCGGCCAACCGGGTCAAGCGCGTCCATCTGGAGCTGGGCGGCAAGAACGCCAGCGTCTTGCTGGACGACGCCGACCTGCGGCAGGGGGTGGCCGCCACCGTGGACCAGATGTGCTTCAACTCGGGGCAGGCGTGCCTGCAGTGGAGCAGGCTGCTGGTGCCCGCCGACCGGCATGACGAGGCGGCGGAACTGGCGGCCGGTCTGGTCGGCCGGTACCGCGTGGGTGAGCCGCGCGACCCGCGCACCGACCTCGGTCCGCTCATCACCGACCAGGCGCGCGAGCGCGTGCGCGAATACATCAGGGCCGGAGTGGCAGAGGGCGCCCGGCTGCTCGCCGGAGGCGAGGATCCGCCGGAGGGGTACGGGCGCGGGTACTACGTCCGTCCCACCGTGTTCTCCCATGTGCGGGACACCATGACCATCGCCAAGGAGGAGATCTTCGGCCCGGTGCTGTCGGTTATGCCGTACCGGGACGAGGAAGAGGCCGTCCGGATCGCCAACAACACCCCGTACGGCCTGCACGGCGCCGTGTGGTCGGCCGACACCGGCAGGGCGCAGGACTTCGCCAGGCGGATGCGGGTCGGCCAGGTGGACATCAACGGCGGGCCGTTCAACGTCCTGGCGCCCTTCGGCGGAGTCAAGCAGTCGGGCATCGGCCGTGAATGCGGCGTGGAGGGGCTGGAGGAGTTCTGCGAGACCAAGTCGCTCCAGCTCCCGGTGGAAGTGGCGGAGCCGGTCGGGCCACGGCTGCGCGCACACGCATAGACCGATCCAGAAGGAGTTACCACATGTCCCACGACAACCGCGTGCGCAACATTGTCATTCTCGGCGGCGGCACGGCCGGCTGGATGACCGCATCCTACCTGAGTAAGGCATTGCAGCGGACGGTGAAGATCACTGTCCTGGAGGCGCCGACCATCCCGCGCATCGGCGTGGGCGAGGCCACCGTGCCCAATCTGCAGCGTGCCTTCTTCGACTACCTGGGGATCCCTGAAGACGAGTGGATGCGGGAGTGCAACGCCAGCTTCAAGGTGGCGGTCAAGTTCATCAACTGGCGCACCCCGGGGCCCAGCTCGCCGACACCCCAGCCACTGGGCGGGCGTACCGACCAGTTCTTCCACCCCTTCGGCCTGCTTCCGTCCGCCGACCAGATCCCGTTGTCGCACTACTGGGTGGCCAAGACGCTGAAGGGCGAGACCGACGAGCCGTTCGACTACGCGTGCTTCAAAGAGACGGCGATCATGGACGCCAACCGGGCGCCGCGAGCGCTCGACGGCACCCCGGCCACCTATTACGCCTGGCATTTCGACGCCCAGAAGGTCGCGAACTTCCTGCGCACGTTCGCGGTGGAGAAGCAGGGCGCCGAGCACGTCGAGGATCAGATGACCGAGGTGCTGCGGGATGAGCGCGGGTTCATCACCGCGCTGCGCACCGCCGGCGGGCGGCTGCTGGAGGGCGACCTGTTCATCGACTGCTCCGGCTTCCGCGGCCTGCTGATCAACCAGGCGATGGAAGAGCCGTTCATCGACATGAACGACCACCTGCTGTGCGACAGCGCGGTGGCCACCGCGGTCCCGCACGACGACGCCGAACACGGCGTGGAGCCCTACACCTCCGCCATCGCGATGTCGTCGGGGTGGACGTGGCGGATCCCGATGCTCGGCCGCTTCGGCACCGGGTACGTGTACTCCAGCCAGTTCGCCACGAAGGATGAGGCGGCCGAGGAGCTCTGCCGGCTGTGGGGCCTGGACCCGGAGAACGCCCCGCTGAACCACATCCGCTTCCGGGTGGGCCGCAACCGGCGCGCCTGGGTGCGTAACTGCGTGAGCATCGGGCTGGCCTCGTGCTTCCTGGAGCCGCTGGAGTCCACCGGGATCTACTTCGTCTACGCGGCCATCCACCAGCTGGCCAAGCACTTCCCCGACCGTACGTTCGACCCTGTGCTGATCGACAGCTTCAATCGCGAGATCGAGGAGATGTTCGACGACACCAGGGACTTCATCCAGGCGCACTTCTCCCTGTCGCCGCGCACGGACACGCCGTTCTGGCGGGCGAACAAGGAACTGGAGCTGGCAGACGGGATCAAGCAGAAGATCGCCATGTACAAGGCGGGTCTTCCGATCAACCTGCCGATCACCGACGAGCGTGGCTACTACGGCAACTTCGAGGCCGAGTTCCGTAACTTCTGGACCAACGGCAGCTACTACTGTGTCTTCTCCGGCATGGGCCTGCGGCCCGACAAGCCGCTGCCTTCGCTGACGTACAAGCCCGAGGCCATCGAGGCCGCCGAGACGCTCTTCGCCAACGTCAAGCGCCACCAGAAGGAGCTCGCAACCTCGCTGCCCAGCAACTACGAGTTCCTGCGGCACCTGCACGGGGACAGCTGATGACCGCCGACGAGCTGCGGGTTCTCGACGAACCGATCGCGTCGGCGGGCGAACATCGGGCGCTGATGAGCCGGTTCCCCACCGGGGTCGCCGTGGTCACGGCGGCGGACACCGTCGGCCGTCCGCACGGCATGACGTGCTCGTCGGTGGCCAGCGTCACCCTGTGCCCGCCGACGATCCTGGTGTGCCTGCGGGTGGGGAGCGCCACGCTGCGTGCCGTACACGAAGGCGGCGCTTTCGCGGTGAACCTGCTGGACGCGGAGGCCCGTGCCACGGCGGAGCTGTTCTCCGGGCCGGTGCCCGACCGGTTCGCCCGGGTGCGCTGGATCAGGTCGCACGCCGGGCTGCCGTGGTTGGTGGATGACGCGCTGGCGATGGCCGAGTGCCGGCTGAGCAGGGTGATCCCGGACGGTGACCACGAAGTGCTCTTCGGGCGGCTGCTGCGCGTGACCGAGAAGCCGGGGACCCCTCTCCTGTACGGCATGCGGTCCTACTCGGTGTGGCGGCCGTCATCCCTGGCCGGCTCCGCGGGGATGGAGGACATGAGCGCATGACGACCAATACCGATGTTTCCGAGATGTTCGCTGCGCTCGACCGGTGGGCGGCCACCCGTCCGTCCGAAACCGCGGTACACGCGCCTGACGGGACTCTCACCTTCGCGCAGCTCGCCGACCGTACGCGGACGATCGCGGGAACGCTGGCCGCGCACGGTGCCGGACCCGGCACCCAGGTGGGACTGTGCCTCGGCCGCAGCCACCTGTCGGTCGCCGCGCTGCTGGCCGTCTGGTGGACGGGGGCGACAGCCGTACCGCTGGACGAGCGGCACCCCGCCGACCGGCTCAGCTTCGTGCTGCGCGACTCCGACACCCACCTGATCCTCGGTGACGGCGTGCCCGCGGGGGCCGTCCCGCAGCGGTGCCGGGTGCTGCCGTCCGGCGCGTTGTGCGAGCCGAACCCGGCGCCGCGCCGGGCCGACCCGCACCCCTCCAGCGTGGCGTACGTCATCTACACCTCGGGCACGACCGGCTGGCCGAAGGGAGTCGAGGTGCCCTACCGGGGGCTGGGGGCCTTCGTCGCCGCGCTGGGCGAGTTGGACCTGCCCACGGGCGGCACGGGCGTCAACGCGGTGTCCCCGGCCTTCGACGGCTGGCTGTGGTGCGCGCTGCTGTACCTCCGGTACGGCCAGGGCATGACGATCATCGACACCGACCTGGCCGAGAACGTCGCCGCCGCGGCGCCCGACGTGGTGTGCATGACGCCTTCGCTGCTGCTGGCCTGCGCGGAGGAGGTCGGAGGGGCCGACGTGCTGGTGGCGGCGGGGGAGCCGCTCCCCGCCGCACTGGCTGCCCGGTTCACCGGCAGGATGCTCAACGTCTACGGGCCGACGGAGGCGACCATCGCGGCCACCTGCGCCGACACGGCGAGGGGCGACGACGTCACGACCATCGGGCGGCCCCTTCCCGGCTACACCGTCCACATCCTGGACGCTGATCTGCGGCCCGTTCCCCCCGGCACCCCGGGGGAGCTGTTCATCGGCGGGCCCGGCGTGGCGGCGGGCTACCGCCGCCGTCCGGGGCTGACCGCCGAGCGGTTCCTCCCCGACCCGTTCGCCGCCGACGGCAGCCGGCTGTACCGCACGGGCGACCTCGCGCTGGAACGCCCTGACGGCCTGCTGGAGTACCGCGGGCGCTGCGACGAGCAGGTGAAGATCCGCGGCTTCCGCGTGGAGCTGTCGGAGGTGGAGCGGGTCGCGGTGCAGACCGACGGCGTGCGCGGCGCCGCCGCCTACCTGCTGGCCGGCCGGGACGCGCTCGGGCTCGCCGTGGTGGTGGAGTCGGAGGAGTGCCTGGAGGCGGTGCGTACGGCATGCGCCGGGCGGCTGCCGGCGGCTGTGGTCCCGGCCCAGGTGACGGCGGTCCCGGCGCTGCCCACCACCCCCACGGGCAAGGTGGATCGCGCGGCACTCGCCATGATGACGGCCGCCACGGCGACCGGCGGACGGTCACCGAGCACGCGTAGCGAGCGTGTGGTCTGCGACGCCTGGAACGATCTGCTGCCGCAGCCGGTGCACGACGTCGACGCCGACTTCTTCGAGCTGGGCGGCCACTCGCTGCTGGCTGCGCGCGCCGTGGCGGCTCTGCGCAGGTCGACGGGGGTACGGCTCACGGTCAGGCAACTGCTGGCCAACCCCACGGTGGCGGGTCTCGCCGCCGAGCTGGACCGGCTGGGCTGGGTTCCCGCGGAGGAGGTGTCGTGAGCGGATCCTGGCTCCTGCCGTTCGATGCGGGGCCGCCGCGGCCGGTGACCCTGCTGTGCCTGGCCCCCGCGGGGGCCGGCTGCGGGCAGTACCGTCCGTGGCAGGCCATGGCGGGGCCGGAGGTCTCCATCGTCGGGGTCCAGCTTCCCGGCCGGGAGACCCGCTGGGCGGAGCCCCCCGCGACCAGCGTGCACGAGGTCGTCACCGGGGTGCTCGACGAGCTGACCGCGCTGCTCAAGCCGGACGACCCGCTGATCGTCTTCGGCCAGAGCTTCGGCGGCCTGCTGGGCTACGAGATCGTCCGCAGGCTGGGGGAGGAGCACGGGCGCCGGCCCCGCGCGCTCGTCGTGGCCGGCTGCCGCCCACCCCACATGTGGGTCGGCGCCGGCCGGGGCCTGGCCGACGACGACGCCGAGCTGGCCCGGCTGCTCGACGTGCGCGCCCTGGACGAGAACGACATCGACGAGGACAGCCGCGAGCTGCTGCTCGACGTCCTGCGGCAGGACGCGCGGCTGTCGCTCACCTACACCCATCACGCGGCGGCCACCCCGGCCACGCTCGAGGCGTGGGGCGGCCAGGCCGACGAGACCGTCACGTCCGGTCATCTCGACGGCTGGCGCGCCTACGCGGGAGGCGGGTTCCGCAAACGGATGTTTCCCGGCGGACACTACTTCTGCCTTGAGCGGGCGGGCGACGTGGTCGCCGCGCTGAGGCGGCACTGGAGCTGACCATGCAGGTGAATCTCAAAGACCCCGAGCTGTTCGGCCGGGGCAGGTTCTGGCCGGTGCTGGCGTGGCTGAGGCAGCACGACCCGGTGCACTGGCACGAGGAGGACGACGGCCCCGGGTTCTGGGCGGTGACCCGCTACCACGACATCGTGGGGGTGTACACCGACCAGAAGTCCTTCAGCTCCCGTTACGGGATGCGCCTGGACAGCGACCCCGGAGCGGTGTCGGCCGTCGCCCAGCGCATGCTGATCGTCTCCGATCCGCCCGATCACACCCATCTGAAGAGCGTGCTGGCCAAGGAGTTCGGCCACGCCGAGGTGCCGCGGCTGCAGGCGCTGGTCGAGCAGGTCGTGCGTGCCGTCGTGCGGGACGCGGTGTCCCGGGGCGAGGTCGAGTTCCTCGACATGGCCAAGCAGATCCCCAACAACGTGGTGTGCGCGTTGATGGGGATCCCGCGCAGCGAATGG
Source organism: Nonomuraea sp. K271 (assembly GCF_009908215.1). Taxonomy (NCBI): domain Bacteria; kingdom Bacillati; phylum Actinomycetota; class Actinomycetes; order Streptosporangiales; family Streptosporangiaceae; genus Nonomuraea; species Nonomuraea sp. K271. Next base: position 13,702 of record NZ_JAAAHR010000002.1, read on the forward strand.
GAGTGGGTGGGCGCGGTGACCACCGAGGCGTTCGAGGGAGACGACGAGGCGACGCGCGCGGGAGCCCACAGCGAGATCTTCCTCTTCTTCACCGAACTGCTCGCCGAGCGGAGGCGGAACCCGGGTGCCGACTTCGTCAGCCGCATCGCCGCCGAGCGCCGGACCACCGGCCAGGGCGAGGAGCGGCCGCTCACCGATGAGGAGATCGTGTTCAACTGCAACGGTGTGCTGGCCGGGGCGAACGAGACCACCCGGTACTCGGCCGCCGGCGGCGTACTGGCGCTCATCGAGCGGCCCGACCAGTGGGAGCTGTTGCGTACGGCGGGACCGTCGGGCGTGCCGAGCGCCGTGGAGGAGGTCCTGCGGTGGACGGTGCCCGGTGTGCACGCGCTGCGCACCGCCGTCCGGCCCACCAAGATAGGCAACGTGCGCATCGCGGTCGGGGATCGGGTGACCCTCTGGAACGTCTCGGCCAACAGGGACGAATCAGTGTTCGAGCAGGCCGACCGGTTCCGCGTCGACCGCTCACCCAACCGGCACATCACCTTCGGCGCGGGCCGGCACCTGTGCCTGGGCGCCCGGCTGGCCCGCCTGGAGCTGAAGATCTTCTTCGAGGAGCTGATCGGCCAGGTGAGGCGGATGGAGCTGGCCGGCGAGCCGGTCTACAACGCCTCCAACTTCACCTGGGGCCTGCGGAGCCTGCCGGTACGGCTGGCTCCGTGAGAACACAAGCGCCCGGCGGACGCCGGGCGCTTGTGCTCCCCTCAACCGGATGGTTCATCTCGACTGATACAGGTCGGCGACGGTGAAGGCGAGATCGAGGCACTGCCGCCTGTTCAGCCGGGGATCACAGGTGGTCTCATAACGCCGGTGCAGATCGCCTTCCGCCAGGTCGTGCTCCCCGCCGACGCATTCGGTCACGTCCTCGCCGGTGAACTCGATGTGCAGACCCCCCGGATGCGTGCCCAGCGCGCGATGAACGGCGAAGAAGCCGTCGATCTCGTCGATGAGGTCGTCGAAGCACCGGGTCCTCAACCCGCTGGGGGAGACGAACGTGTTGTGCATGGGGTCGCACACCCACACGACCGGGGAGCCGTGTGCCGACACCGCCTCCACGATCGGGGGAAGGACGCGCCGGATCGCGTCCGCCCCCATCCTGGTGACGAACATCAGCCGTCCGGGCTCGCGCGCCGGGTTGAGCAGCCGGCTGAGCGTCACCGCGTCGGCGGGCGTGGTCTGCGGCCCCAGCTTGACGCCGATCGGGTTGCGGATGTGCCGCGCCCACTCGACGTGCGCGCCGTCGAGTTGCCGGGTGCGGTCCCCGATCCACAGCAGATGCGCGGACAGGTCGTAGGTTCCGCCGCTGGCGGGGTCCACTCGCGACAGCGCCGCCTCGTAGTCCAACAGCAGCGCCTCGTGGCTGGACCAGAAGTCCACCGTGTGCACCTGCTCGGGATCCACCCCGCAGGCGTGCATGAATGCCAACGCGCGGTCGATCTCGGTGGCGATCCTCTCGAACCGCCTGCCCGCCGGGCTGGTGGCCACGAAATCCATGTTCCAGGCGTGGACCTGCCGCAGGGACGCGTCGCCTCCTCTGGTGAAGGCTCGGCACAGGTTCAAGGTTATCGCGCCGGCGTGGTAGGCCCGCAGGAGCCGGCGGCAGTCCGGCATGCGGGCGTCCGGGCTGAATTCGAGGCCGTTGACCGCATCGCCGCGATAGGCGGGCAGGGTGACGTCTCCCCTGGTCTCGGTGGGCTGGGGGTGCGGTTCGGCGAACTGCCCGGCCAACCTGCCGATCTTGATGACCGGCACCTGCGCCGCGTACGTGAGGACCACCGCCACCTGCAGCAGGCATGTCAGCTTGGTGGTGGTGGTGCTCTCGGTCGCCCCGGCGAACGTCTCCGCGCAGTCTCCGCCCTGCAGCACCACCGCCTCACCCCGCTGCACGGCAGCGAGGCGGTCCTTCAGCTGGTCGCACTCACCCGGAGTCACCAGCGGAGGCAGCGACCGCAGTTCGGCGATCACCGAGTCGAAGGCCACCGGGTCCGGCCAGCCGGGCTGCTGGGCAATGGGAAGGCCCCGCCATGTCTCCGAAGAGCTCATGGCGGGGCGGATGTCGACGGTCATGACATGGAACGCCCGCCGCCGGCCACCAGGAGCGCTTCGCCGGCCTCGGCGGACGCGACGTTGCCGGGTGCGGCGGGCGTCAGGACGATCGTCTCGTCGCCGGCGGAAAGGGCGAGGTTCCTCGTGCGCCGCTCGGGCAGCAGCAGCAGATCGGCAACCTGGTCCAGGACCATGGTCATCCATTCGTGCAGGGTGCGCTGGGCCTCTCCGGCCGCCTGCTGCCAGCGCTCCTCCCTGGAGTGGTCGATGTGCAGCGTAACCGGGGTCTCCTGTCGGCGCACGCGGGCGCCGACACACTTGTTGCGCAGCTGGTGCCGCAGTTGGTTGCGCGACCACCGGTTCTGCTCCACCCGGTCCAGCCACTCGTCCTGCTCGTCGGGAGCCAGCGACGCCAGCTCCGCGTGGTGCTGGAAGCTGACCCTGTCACGGCGGCGGTTCATCGGGAAGCGACGCGCGACCCACGCGTAGTTCCGCAGCGTCTGGTAGTTGAGCGACGTGCCGGCGATGGCCCGCTGGTAGCGATCGGGGAACGACTTCTCACCGTAGTTGAGCCAGTCGCCGAGCCACCACGTCGACGAGTCGGTGATGAGCGCGATCTGCTTGCCCAGTCGCTCCCAGGAGGCGTACGGCATCGCCTGGGGCAACACCAGCCCGACACGCTTGGTGAGGACCGTGCTCGGGAGGCCGAGCCGGCTCGGGGCGGCCGGGGATCTGCGGGTCGGCATCGCGGCGGTCGTGCCGTTGTGCTCGTTGTGGTGCATGGCGTCCCTCACGCTGTGTTCCCGTGCATGACCTCGCCGGCCACCGGCTCCCAGGGGCCGTAGGCGACGGTTATGGAGCGGGCGACCACCTTGGCGTTGGCTGTGCCCATGGCCGCCATCTCGCGGTGCGCGCACTCGGCCGCTTCCCTGTCCATGCCGAAGTCCTCAACCATGGTCTGCTGCTGGTCGGTGAACATCACGGCGTATTCGAGGTAGCTGCCGATCACTTGATGGGTGGGGTCCAGAGTTTGCGTCATGGTTTCCTCACTTCGTATTGACAAAGGTTTCCGCAGCGTCGGGGCACTGACACTCTCGTCCACCGGCAACCCGGGCCGTACGAGGGCCGGCGGCCCTCGCCGATGACCGCCCTACCAGGGCATCAGCCTGCCGCTCGGGGCGCGCAGGTCCATCTCGGGACGCGCTCGACACACGCGTGCCCGTGGCCGCCTACGCCGATGGACTCTGGTCATCGCATTTCCTTCCATTTCCGGTTATTTCTCGATCAGAATAGAGTCGCGGCAGCGAGGGATCGACGGAATGGATCACTTGTGCGGCGTGAAGTATTCACGGCGCACTAATGAGCAGCTAACTAGGAATATCGCTCGAAGCGGCCCACGATCTGGCTGTTCAGGTTTCTTCCCCGTTCCCAAGGAGAGGTCATGACCGCTTCGGTACTCCCGCGCCCCGACGTCCGGGCAGGACGCCGCTCCACCACGCTCGCCACGTGGACCAGGACGGACCTGGAGCCGCCCGCAGCCTGGGCGGCCGACCTCGTCATCGATGACCTGGCCGACCCGGCGCGGCCCGCCTGGCCCACCTACTGCTGAGTGAGGCGGCCATGGTGGTCAAGGCAGACCGACTGTTCCTCGGTTTCAAGCGACACCTCCGGGTGGACCCGGGTCCGGGCGGGGCGGTGTACGTGACCTCCGCGCGCGGCACGACCGCCCTGGAAGGAACGCTGGTCCACCGGCTGGCGCCGCTGCTCGACGGCACCCGCACCGTGGCCGAGATCCGCCGGGCGATGGCGCCGTGGGCGTCGGAAGGCAGACTCGGCCACATGCTGGGGCGCCTCGCGCAGGCGAACCTCGTCGGCTTCCAGACGACCTCCAGGACCGCGGCCGACGCCTACTGGGACCTCGCCGGCATCGACGGGGCAGGGGCCGGCGCCACGTCCACGTCGGTCGCGGTCATCGGGCTCGCGGGCGCCCAGGCCGCGGCCGATGCCTGCCGGGCCGCCGGGCTGACCGTCACGCAGGACCAACGACGCGCCGACGCGTTGCTGGTGCTGTGCGCCGACTACCTCGACCCGCGGCTGGCGGAGATCAACGCACAACGGCTGGCCGACGGAAGGCCCTGGCTGCTGGCCACCGCCTGCGGACCCGACGTCTGGGTAGGCCCGGCCTTCGAGCCGGAGAATGGTCCGTGCTGGGAGTGCCTGGCGGCGCGGCTGCGCCGACGCCGCACGGGCACGCCGGGCCCGCCCGAGGCGTCGCTGGCCCCGACCCGCGCCCTCGGCCTGCACCTGGCGGTCCTGGAGCTGACGAAATGGCTGGCCGGCGCGGCAAGCGGGCTCCGCGAGCAGGTGTGGACGCTGGACACGGTGAATCTGGCGCTGTCCTGCCATCCGGTCACGAGCCGCCCGCAGTGTCCCGCGTGCGGAGACCGCGACACGACGCGCGTGAGCGTGACCCCCTCGCCCACGGTGGCGACGGGCAGCACGCCGGGCAACAGCCATCGCGCGATGCCGCTGGAAGACGTGTGGGAGCGGTACCGTCACCTGGCCGACCCGGTGACCGGCATCACCGACCCCATCCGGCCCGACCCTCGCAGCCCCCGGTTCGTCCACTGCTACCTGTCGGGCAGGAACCTCGCGCTCGACGGCGAGGAAGGAGCGGGAGTGCGGCAGTGGAGCGGCGGCAAAGGCCGCACCGACCTGGAGGCGCGGGTCAGCGCCCTCGGCGAGGCCGTGGAGCGGTACTGCGGCACCCGGCTCGGCGACGAGCAGGTCGTCCGCGGCAGCTTCCACGAACTGCGCGGAGACGCCGTCCACCCGGACACCTGCCAGCTGTTCCACCCGCGTCAATATGCCGACCGGGTGCGCTGGAACGCGGGCGCCATGCCGTTCCAGCAGATCCCGGAACCCTTCGACGACCGGGCGGTCATCGACTGGACCCCGGTGCGTTCGCTGACGACGGATGCCCAGCGCCTGCTGCCCACCGACCTGCTCTACTTCAACGGCGGCGCCGGCGTGCCCTCCCTCAGGGCCACCTCCAACGGCAACGCCGCGGGCGCGAGCCTCGCGGACGCGACCGTGCAGGGCTTCCTCGAACTGGTGGAACGCGACGCGGTGGCGCTGTGGTGGTACAACATGACCCGGCAACCGGTGATCGACCAGGCGTCGTTCGGGGACCCGTTCATCGCCGAGGTCTTCGACGGCTACGCGGGTCTCAACCGCGCCCTGTGGCTGCTCGATCTCACCTCCGACCTCGGAGTGCCCGTCGTGGCGGCGATCTCGCGCCGCACCGACAAGCCGGCCCAGGACATCATGCTCGGCTTCGGCGCCCACTTCGACGTCCGCATCGCCGTACGGCGGGCGCTCACGGAACTCGGGCAGCTGCTGTCCGCGGTGGTCGACGCCAAGGCCGACGGCACCGGGTACGCACCGGCCGACGAGCACCTCATGGCGTGGTGGCGCAACGCCACCACGGCGGACCAGCCGTACCTGCTCCCGGACCCGGACCGGGCGCCACGACGCCTCACCGACTACCGCGAGGCCGTGCACAGTGACCTGGAAGCCGATCTCGACACCGTGCACGCCATCGCCGAGCGGCACGACCTGGACGTTCTCCTGCTCGACCAGACCAGGCCCGACGTCGGCATGCCGGTCGTCAAGGTGACCGTGCCCGGCCTGCGGCACTTCTGGGCCCGCTTCGCCCCGGGCCGGCTGTACGACGTCCCCGTCCGGCTGGGGCGGCTGCGCCGCCCCACCGCCTACCGGGATCTCAACCCCACCCCGCTCTTCCTCTAGTCGCAGGAGTAACCGATCATGGCTGCCGGATTCGGGGACAAGAGACGCGACCTGCACGCGTTGTGGTCCTTTCGCGAGGACGTCCACCTCGAAGCCGCCCCCCACGGCAAGACCCTGGTGCTGCACAGCCGCTGGGACGAGATCGAGGTGCCCCATCCGGGGCCGGCGGTGTTCGACGCGCTCCGGCGGATGAGCCTGGGACCGATTCACCTGGACAACGTCATTAGCGACGAGGCGGACCTGGCCACGCTCCATCGCCTGCTGGACCGCCTCGACCCCCTGGTGGTGCGCTCGTTGGGCGTGGATCGGGAGCAGCCGATGGTGTCGGTGGTGCCGCTCGTCCAGCGGTCGCGCCTGCGGGTGATCCCCGTGGCCGCCGACGTTCCGGTTCGCCTGTCCAGGTTCGCGGTCATCAACACCAACGGCAGGGACTATCGGCTCGAATCACCCCTGGCACTGCATCGGGTGCTCCTGCACACCGCCGAAGCCATGAGCCTGGTCGGTCACCTGAGGCGGCCGACCAGGCCGGACGCGGTCCGTGACGCTCCACCGTACTTCTCCACCCTCGTCGCGTACCTGGCGGCGGCGGGGATGGTCGTGGGGGCGGAACGCGACGAGCCGTTTCGTCCGGTGGAGTTCGCCGAGGACACCGACGACGCGCTGATCTCATGGTCGCCGGTCAACCTGCTCTTCCACAGCCGTTCCACGCTGGGCAGGCACGACCTGGCCTTTGGGGCGACGCATCCGGTGGGGGACAGGCGTGGCATCGAACCCGTGGTCGTGCCGCCCGGAGACACCGGCCTCATCAGGCTGTACCGGCCCACCTGGGAGGCGCTGGTGGCGGTCGATCCGCCGCTCAGTGCGGCGGTGGAGGCGGCGAACGGGGCGCGCCCGGCCGCGGGACCGCTCACCGCACGGGAACTCGGCGAGCTGCTGTACCGCGCGGCCAGGGTGCGCTCGGTGAGCGGCCCACCGGGCTCGCCCGAGGAGACCAGCGATCGCCCGTACCTCAGCGTCGGCTCGCGCTACGAGCTGGAACTGTATGTCGTCGTGGGTGACTGCAACGGAATCTCGCAAGGTGTATACCGCTACGACCCGCTGAGCCACGGGCTGCGAGCTCTGCCGAGCGAAACACGCGCCGTCGTTGCCGCGCTGGAGAACGCGCGGCTGGTCGCCCAGATGCCTGACCTGCCGCCCGCTCTCGTCGTCATCACCGCGCGGTTCCGCCGTCTGTCCTGGAAGTACAACGGGCTCAGTTACGCCATGATCCTGAAAAATGTCGGCATGCTCACCCAGACCCTGTGCCTGGTGGCTGCCGGACTGAGCCTGGGCGTATACCCGCTGGAATGCGTGGACATCGAACGGTGGGCCGACGCCCTGGGCGCGGACTGGCGGATCGAATCCAGCGTGGGCGCTCTCGTCCTCGGCAGGAAGCCGCATCCGGGGGACGACGCGGCCGTGACCGGCTGGCACGAAGTGAATGACGCGCACTGGGCCGATCTGGCGCACCGGTTGATGCCGGATGACGAGACGACCTGAACGGCATTCGACGGCCACCACCGCTCACCGCGCGTCCACGGTGCGCGGTGACCCGGGCGACCTTCGACCCGGTTGAGCGGCCCAATCCGCAGGTCCGGGCCAATGGTGCGACTTTCCTACGGTTGCGTGTTTCGCGAATAATTTTTCGCATGTTCCGGGTGGCGTCGTCGACTGCCCGGAAATGTTCCTCTGTCGTGCAACCATCAATGAGTGACATAGTTTCAGTGAATTTCGGTAGGTATTTGTGCTCGAAATAGGTAAGGATTAGTGCTGCGCTGTCACTCTGCTGAAGCCGACGGTGACCTGCCGGAGGGCCCTCAACGCCACGGATGTGCCACGGATGTGCCACGGACGGCGTCCAAGAAATCGCAGTCGTTCGAACGATTTCGCTGGAATCATCTCACTGTGTATTAAGGCGACCGGTGAGGTGTGGCAAGATGTTCCCGGTGTACCGTCCACGGTTGGCGTGGGGATCGGAGGTGGAACCCGATCACGACGAATGCCGAGCTGCTCACCATGGGGTTCCCGTCGCCGAATGTGCCAGAGCCGGTCATGGCCCAGGTCGGAGCAGCCAGATCGCACGCGGCCATCGTCGTCGGCTCTCAGCACCCGGCCGACCCTTCGTGCCGGCAACTCATTCGCCTGACGAGGGCGGGTCTCGAGGCTCATAGCAGTCTGTCGCCGCCCGCCCGCGGCGCCGTTGACCCGATCAACGTGCCTTCCGCCGCCGCCGACGGGGTCCGGCGGGAGCTCCGGATCGGCGATGTTCCGTGCATGGGCACCGGAACGCGGCCTTGTGCCACGGAGAGGCCGCGACGTCACCTTGGCCGATCTGACGATCAGCAAGCTGGCAGGAAGGCGGTCTAGCCGCGAAGGGGGGCATGGTAGTGGGCCCGCACTTACATGGTCAGGAGCGTGATCGGCTCGCGTCCGCGGAACCGCGGACGCGGCGCGTGGCGTGGGCCGTCACCGCCACCGTCGCAGTTGGCTATGCCACCAATTCGATGATCACCGTCGTGGCCGGCGGCCTGCGCGGCGCGGGCCTGCTCGCCTTCCTGTGCTGTCTGGGCGTTGTCGTATCTCTGCAGCTCGCGCACTACGGCCAGGGCGCGCTCAGCTGGCCGGGCCGGGTCCGCTTCGTCACGCTTCTGGTGCAAGGGCTCGCCACGTTCGCTCCCGCCGCCTGGGTGGGGCCGCAGTTCGGCGCCGCCGCGGGTTTCCTCGCCGGTTCGATGCTGCTGGTGATCCGAGGCGGCGCGCGGTGGGTGCTCTACCTCGCGGTGGGCGCCGCGGTGCTGGTCGCGGCGCTGTTGCAGGGACAGCCGTGGGAGCCGCTCAACCTGGTCTACGCCGTGCACTTCACGCTGCTGACCGGCCTGATGCTGTACGCCGTCGGGTCGCTGTCGACGATAGCCGCCGAGTTGCGCGACTCCCACAGCGATCTTGTACGCATGGCGGTCGTGCAGGAACGATTGCGGGTCGCCCGTGACCTGCACGACCTGGTGGGACACGACCTTTCCGCGATCACTCTCCGGTACGAGCTGGCTTACCGCCTGCTGCCCGCCGCTCCCGCGCGGGCCTCCGAGGAGATGCGTCACGTCCTGGATGTGGTACGGCAGGCCACGGTCGGCGCCCAATTCGTTACCGGTGGATACGGCCGGATGTCGCTCGCCGAGGAGAAGACAGACGCCGCCGCCACCCTGTCCGCCGCCCAGATCGAAGCCGGGATCCGCATCCCCGACGTCACGCTCGCAGGACGCCTGGACGAGGTGATGGCGGTCGTACTGCGCGAAGGGATTACCAATGTGCTGCGGCACAGCAAGGCGCAGCAGTGCCAGATCGAGCTGGTCGTCGAGGGCGACACGGTCAGGTTCCAGGTGGCCAACGACGGAGCGGACGCGGTTCCGGACGACCTCACCGACCGCGGCGACGGATTGGGCAACCTGACCGCACGCCTGGCGGAGGTCGGCGGACGCTTGACAACCAGGAGCGAGGGCGACTGGTTCTACCTGACGGCCGAGGCCCCGGCACGCCACCAGGCCGGGCCGTCCGATCGTCATTCGACGGACGGCTTTTCGCCGGCCGGCTGGACGCGCGAGGCCGGGGTGGCACAACGATGGGGGCCGAAGATGGCGTCCGGCATCGTTGTGGTGGTGCTGGCCGGCTACGCCGTCACCATGCTGCTCAACATCGTCTGGATGTACTCCGGGGCGGCAGGGGTGCTGGGCGCCGCGGCCTGCGTGGCGATCATGCTCGTCATGCAGCTGCTGCTCACCTTCGGGCTGCTGCGCAAGCCTTGGATGCGCTGGGCCGCACTGCTGGTGGAGGCCGCCGCCGCCTTCCTGCCGCTGGCCTGGCTGCACGCCCCCTGGGGCGGCATGGGCGGGTTCGTGGCGGCGGCCGTGCTGCTCGTGGTGACCGGCATGGTGCGGTGGGTCCTGTATGCCGCCTTGGGGGGTGCCGTGCTGACGCTGGCGGTGCTGACCGGGACGAGCGTCAGCATGGGCGCCTGGCTCACCATCTCGACGCTGCTCACAGGCCTCGTCGTGTACGGCGTGAGCTGGCTGGTGACCATGGTGGCGGAGACGCACGCCGCGCGCAGCGAACTGGCGCACGCCGCCGTCGAGCGGGAACGGCTGCGTATGGCACGCCAGCTGAACGACGTGCTCGTGGACGGCCTGTCGCAGGTGGCGCTCAAAGGCGTGCTGGCGTGCCGCCTGCTGGGCACGACTCCCTCCCGAGCGCACACGGAGCTGGAGAGAATCCTGGAGCTGCTCAGGCGCATGCTGTCCGACGTGCGCCATGTGGCCAGCGACTACCGGAACATCTCCTTCATCGGCGAGGTCGATTCCGCGCGGGCGATCCTGGCCGCGGCCGGGATCGAGGTCACGGTCGATCTCCGCCTCGGAACCCTGGACAAGAAGACCGACGCCGTGTTGGCGACCGTGCTGCGCGAGGCGGTCACCAACATCCTGCGGCACAGCACCGCCCGCCGGTGTGTCATCGAGGGAGAGGACGGCCGGTTGACCATCAGGAACGACGGGGTGGAGCTTCCTCCGGGTCCGCGTCCGGTGCACAGCCAGCATGGTGTGGGCGATCTGGCGCGGCGCCTGGACGGCGTCGGCGGGCGGCTGGAGGCCCTTGTCGAGGACGGGTGGTTCAAGGTGACCGCTCTCTTGTGAGAGCGGCTGACACGATTGCGATAGTCACCGCAGCTCGGACATGCTGGAAGGTGACGTGCAGGGGGCGGAATGCTGGAGCTGAAGGTCCTGATCGCCGAAGACGTGCACATGGTGCGAGGAGCGCTGGCCGCCCTGCTCGCCCTGGAACCCGACATCTCCGTGGTGGCGGAGGTGGACAGCGGTGACATGATCGTGCCCACGGCGCTCAAGACAGGTCCCGACGTGGCCGTCATCGACATCGACCTGCCGAGAATGGACGGCCTGACCGCCGCGCAGATCCTGCACGAGAAGCTGCCGGCCTGCCGTACGCTCATCCTCACCGGGATGGGCCGGCCGGGCACCCTTCGGCGGGCGCTCGCGGTGTCGGTGTCCGGGTTCCTGCTCAAGGACGCGCCGGCCGACCAGCTCGCCGCCGCCGTCCGGGGAGTCGCGGCCGGGCGCCGCATCGTCGATCCCCAGCTCGCGTTGTCCGCCTGGGACATCGGAGAGAACCCACTGTCCGGACGCGAGATCGAGGTTCTGCATCTGGCGTCCAAGGGGGCGGAGGCCGAGGAGATAGCGGCCACGCTCCACCTGTCGGTGGGAACGGTGCGCAACCACCTGACGAAGATCGTCACGAAGCTGAACGCCCGTAACCGCGTCGACGCCATCAGGATCGCCACCGACGCCGGCTGGATCCACTGACGACACCTGAGCCGCCCTGTGGGTCGTCACAATGAACGGCCCCTCAGCGTTGGTGCGCGGGCCTAAGACACGCGTTGAGCGCTCTGGCAGCCTCGATCTCAGCGGTTGAACGACATTCACCGGCGTCGACGGTGAGCCGTCAGCCAGAGGGAGTTGATCGTGGGCTTCGGCGAGCAGCGTGCGGGCGGTGGCGGTTGGCCTCGCCCTGTAGTTCCCCGGATCGGGGCTCGGCTCAGTTACGGCCTGCACCGTGTCCTCGCCGCCAACCTCCTGTACCGGAGGCTCGCGGCCTGGCTCGAACGCAGGCGGCCGGCGTACCGGTGGTTCACCCGGGTGGAGCGGGTGGCGAAGGAGCAGCTGTACGGATGCCGCATGTGCGGCCAGTGCGCGCTGCCCGACACCGGCTACACCTGCCCGATGACCTGCCCGAAGCAGCTGCGCAACGGCCCCTGCGGCGGCGTGGCGGCCGACGGCCGCTGTGAGGTGCATCCCGATCTGGTCTGCGTCTGGGTGACCGCGATCGAGCGGGCGCAGGGGGCGGGGCACGGCGCCGACCTCGATCTGCTGCAGCGCCCGGTCGATCACCGCGAATGGGACCGCAGCTCGTGGGTGAACTACTGGCAGGGGCGTGACGACGGGCTGGGGGTGGCGTACGGCGAGGACGATCCCCGCCCGCTGCTGCGACGCGAGCTGGGGTTGAGTCCGCGATGAGCGGGCTGCGTGCCGCGTTCGAAGCCGGCAGGTTCGCCGTCACCGCCGAGATCGGCCCGCCCGGAGGGGCCGACGCGGAGGCGGTCACCCGCAAGGCGGAGCTGCTGCAGGGCTGGGTCGACGCCGCGAACGTCACCGACAACCAGGGGGCGAACGTCCGGATGTCGAGCCTGGCCGGCAGCGTGCTCGCCCAGCGCGCCGGCGTCGAGCCGGTGATGCAGCTGACCTGCCGCGACCGTAACCGCATGGCCCTGCAGTCGGACCTGCTCGCGGCGGGCGCCCTCGGCATCCCGAACGTGCTGCTGCTGACCGGCGACCATCCCCGGTTCGGCGACCATCCCGAGGCCAAGCCGGTCTTCGACCTCGACGGGGTGCAGCTCGTCTGGACCGCGCGCACCCTGCGGGACGACGGCGTGCTCCTCTCCGGCAAGGCCGTACCCGCCCGCCCGGCCTGGTTGATCGGCACGGTGGAGAACCCGTTCGCGCCGCCGCCGCGGTTCCGGGCCCGCCGGCTGGCCAAGAAGGTGAGCGCGGGCGCGGAGTTCGTCCAGACGCAGTACGTGTTCGACTTCGAGGTGTTCGAGCGCTGGATGGCGGACCTGCGGGAGCTCGGCGTGACCGACCACTGCAAGGTCATCGCCGGCGTCGGCCCCATCCGCTCGCTGCGTGCCCTCGACTACATGCGCACCGCCGTCCCCGGCGTGCACGTTCCCGACGAGGTCGACCGGAGGTTGCGCGGGGTCCCCGCCGGCCGGGTCGCCGAGGAGGGGATCCGGATGTGCGTGGAGGCCGTGCAGCGGCTCGCCACGATCCCCGGCGTCGCGGGCGTGCACCTCATGGCGCTCGGCTTCGAGCACGGCGTGCCCGACATCCTGCGGCGGGCCGGCATCCCCCGGCCGCCGGCCGCGCTTCCCGATCACCACCGCCATCCCATGGAGGGCATCGGTCATGCTCGTTGACTTCCGGCCCCACGCCAAACTCAGCGGTACGAGTCCCCTGGACCTAATGACCTCGCTGGCGCCTGTCGTCGAGGCGTTGCGAGAGGTATCCACGGACCTCGGCAAGGTCCGGCTCGTGTGCGACTGGGTCCAGTACAAGTCGAACTTCCGCGAGGTGGTCGACGTCAGGCCGATCCTGCTGCGCCCGCAACTGAGCGCGGGACCCGGTCCCGCCATCGTGCCCCTGGGTGTCCGGGACGACGCCATCGAGATCGCGGTCGACGTACGACGCAGTGCCGGCATGTCCCTTGAGGAGGTCACCGCCGCCCTGCGGCGGCAGCGGGAGAGCGTCCGGGTTCCGCTGGAGGACTGGGGACCGGGCAGCGGCAGTTGCGTCTGGGAGTTCAACGCCCGCTACTGGAAGGATCTGGGCCTCTGGGAGAAGTCCACCGGCCGGGGATACGAGCAGGCGCTGCCGGGCGGGGAGAGCGACGCGCACAACCACGACGCCGCGCGGGACGTGATCCGTGACCTCTTCGAGGTCTGGGACGCGCTGGCCGACGGCGACGCCCTGCCCGAGGAACTCTACGTCGTCGAGCTCGGGGTGGGCAACGGCGGTCAGGCGAAGGTCTTCCTGGACGAGTTCCGCGCCCTCGACGCCGAGCACGGGCGTGACTACTACCGGCGCCTGCACTACATGATGTGCGACTACTCCCAGCATGTGCTCGACCTGGCCCGCGAGGCGGTGGGCGAGCACCGGGCGCGGATCAGCTCGTTCGTGCTGGACGCCACGGCGCCGTGCACCTCGCTCGGCTTCCTGAAGTACAAGGTCTTCCTCGTCTACGTCTCCAACGTCTATGACAACCTGCCGACCGACGAGGTCGTCCAGCTGGGCGGGCGGACCCACTGCGTGCAGGTCCGCGCCTACCTCGACGACGCCGGCGTGGCCGGGCTCGCCGAGTCGGCAGGGGTCACGGTGGACGAGCTGCCGGTCCTGGTGCGCAAGCTGCTGCGGCTCGGGCCGGGGCTGCTGGCCGAGGCCGATCCGGCCCGGTTCGCCGACGTGGACGCCGCCGTCGCCTTCTGGCGGGCGGTGTGGGACCTGGTCAGGCTGGAGGAGAGGTACGTCCCGTTGGCCGGGCTCGACCTCTACGCCCTCGCGCCGGAGATGAGCGGGGAGTTGCTGCGGCCGCTGCTCGAATCCGGCGCCGACATCCGCATGCACGTCAACAATGGGGCGGTGGCGAGCTTCGCCGACAGCCTGAGACTGCTGCATCCGTTCGGCAGGCTCGTCTGCCACGACCTGTTCGTCACCGACGTGCAGGCGTACCGGACCGACTTCCGGGGCCCCGGCAAGTACGAGGGGTCCGTCGTCAACTGGGTGAACGGGCCGCTGCTGGCGCACGTGGGCCGGCGCAACGGCTTCGACGTGCACTACGCGCCCTTCGCGCACCGGGTGGGCGGCAACATCGTCACGATGACGGCGCAGGTGAGGGACTGATGTCCGACCTGATGAGCGGGCTGCCGCTGCTCCCCACCAGTGTCGTCGGCTCCTACCCCGTCCCGGAGTGGATGGAACGGTTGAAAACCGACTACTACCGCGGCAGGATGAGCTACGCGCAGCTCCGGGACCTGCACGACATGGCGATCAAGGCGGCGCTCCGGGACCAGGAGCTGGCCGGCATCGACGTCGTGTCCGACGGCGAGCTGCGCCGCGACAACGACATCGACTACTTCCTCGCCAGGATGCCGGGCATCGACATCCCGCAGACGGCGAAGGACTTCTACTTCGACTACTACGACGCCAGGGTCACCGAGCGGCTGCCGGTCACGGACACGGCGCCGCTGATGCTGGCCGACGACTTCTCCTTCACCGCCGAGCAGACCTCGGACCCGGTCAAGTTCTCCTTCACCGGGCCGTTCTCACTGTCGCGGCGGGTGCGGAACGAGGCGTACGACGACCCCGACGAGCTCGTGACGGCGATCGCGCGCGTGCTCAACGCCGAGGCGCGCGCCCTGGCCGCGCGAGGTGCGCGGCTGCTGCAGATCGACGAACCCATCCTGGCCGGCTACCCCGGCGAGGTGAAGACGGCGATCAAAGCCGTCAACCTTGTCACCGAGGGCGTCGACGTCACCTGGGCGCTGCACGTCTGTTACGGCAACCGCTACGCGCGCCCCTCGTGGGAGGGACACTACGACTTCCTGTTTCCCGCCGTGCTCGACGCCGAGGTGGACCAGCTCGTCCTGGAGTTCGCGCGCAAGGGCTACGCGGATCTCCCGGTGATCGACAAGTTCGGCTGGGACCGCACGATCGGGCTCGGCGTCATCGACGTCAAGTCCTCCGACGTGGAAACCCCGGAGGCGGTGGCGTCCAGAATTCGCAGCGCGCTCGGCCTGGTCCCGGCCGAACGGCTGGTCATCAACCCCGACTGCGGGCTGCGTAACGTCTCCGCGCCTGTCGCCAGGGCCAAGCTCGCGGCCATGGTCGCCGGAGCGGCCGCCGTGCGGTCCGAGCTGACCGGCGCCACCCCCTGAGCCCGCTCAACCCATCGCACGAGGAGCCTGCGCAATGACCGACGACGACTACGTGTTCACCTCCGAGTCCGTGACCGAGGGCCACCCGGACAAGATCGCCGACGCGATCTCCGACGCCGTGCTGGACGCGGCCCTGACCCTCGACCCCTACTCCCGGGTCGCCTGCGAGACCCTGATCACCACCGGCATGGTCGTCCTGGCAGGGGAGATCACCACGCCGAAGCTGCTCGACTACACGCAGATCGTCCGGGACACCGTCAACAGGATCGGCTACGACGACGGCGCCTACGGTTTCGACGGTCACTCGTGTGCCGTACTCGTGGCGCTCGACAAGCAGTCACCCGACATCGCGCAGGGCGTCGACCTGGCGCACGAGCATCGCAGCGACCGCTCGGGCGACGAGTTCGACCGCGCGGGGGCAGGGGACCAGGGCATGATGTTCGGCTACGCCACCGACGAGACGCCCGAGCTCATGCCGATGCCGATCGCGCTGGCGCACCGCCTGTCGCGCAGGATGGCCGCCGTGCGCAGGGACGGGACGCTCGGCTACCTGCGCCCGGACGGCAAGACCCAGGTGTCGGTCCGCTACCAGGGTGACGTCCCGGTCGCCGTGGAGCAGGTGCTGATCTCGACCCAGCACGCCGAGGAGGCCACGCTGGAGCGGATCCGCGAGGACCTCTGGCGGCACGTCGTCATCCCGGAGCTGCCGGCCGAGCTGTACGACGCCGACGCGCTCCACCGCAGCCTGCTGGTCAACCCCACCGGCAGGTTCGTGATCGGCGGCCCGGTGGGTGACGCCGGCCTCACCGGACGCAAGATCATCGTGGACACCTATGGGGGATTCGCCCGGCACGGCGGTGGCGCCTTCTCCGGCAAGGACCCCTCCAAGGTCGACAGGTCCGCCGCCTACGCGGCGCGTCACGTCGCCAAGAACGTGGTCGCCGCCGGCCTCGCCCGCCGGGTGGAGGTGCAGGTCGCGTACGCCATCGGCGTGGCCAGGCCGGTCTCGGCGCTCGTCGAGACGTTCGGCACCGAGCGGGTGAGCCGGTCGCTGATCCGAACCCTGGTGGCCGAGCACTTCGACCTGCGCCCCGCCGCGTTCCGCGAGTATCTCGGACTGCACAGCCCCATCTACGGCCCGACCGCCGCCTACGGACACTTCGGGCGTACGGACCTCGACCTGCCGTGGGAGCGCACCGATCTGGCCGACGCGCTCCGCCGGGAGGCCGCGCTGTCCGCCGACGCCGTCCCCGCCACGCTGTGAACGGAACGGCACCCGACGTCGGCCGGCTGGTCGTGTCCTGCACCGACCGGCCGGGCATCGTCGCCTGCGTCTCGTCGTTCCTGTACCGGCGTGGAGCCAACATCGTGCAGTCCGACCAGGACTCCGCCGGGCCCGCGGGCGGCCGGTTCTTCCTGCGCGTCGTGTTCCACCTGCCCGGACTGGACAAGGAGCTGCCCCGGCTGGAGCGCGAGTTCCGGGAGGAGGTCGCGGCCCGGCTCGGCGCGGACTTCCGTTTCCGCGTCGCCTCCGCGCCGACCCGGGTGGCGCTCTTCGTGTCGCGGTACGACCACTGCCTGCTGGACCTGCTCTGGCGGGCCCGCCGGGGCGAGCTGCCCATCGAGGTGTGCCAGGTGGTCTCCAACCATCCGGACCTCGCCGGCGAGGTGGCCTCTTTCGGGGTGCCGTTCGAGCACGTCCCGGTGACCGGGGCGACCAAACCGGAGGCCGAGCGGCGCCAGCTCGACCTCCTGCGGGGCCGGGTCGACCTGCTCGTGCTGGCCCGCTACATGCAGGTCCTCTCGGGCGACTTCCTGGACCGGATCGGCGTACCGGTGATCAACATCCACCATTCCTTCCTGCCCGCGTTCGCCGGCGCCGGGCCGTACGAGCGGGCGAAGGAACGCGGCGTGAAGCTCATCGGGGCGAGCGCGCACTACGCCACCGAGGAGCTCGACGAGGGACCGATCATCGAGCAGGACGTCGTACGGGTGTCGCACCGCGCGAGCGTGCGGGAGCTGACGCGGCGCGGCGCGGACATCGAGCGGACCGTGCTGGCGCGGGCCGTGGCCTGGCACTGTGAGGACCGCGTCCTGGTGAACGGCCGCACCACGATCGTCTTCTGACCACATCACAGAGGAGTAACCGTGCCCGCAGGGACGACCGCGGTGATCGGATCGATCGCCACCGACCACCTGATGCACTTTCCCGGCCGCTTCGCGGACCATCTCGTGGCCGACCGGCTGAACCGGGTGTCACTGAGCTTCCTGGTGGACGATCTCGTCGTCCACCGGGGCGGGGTCGGCGCGAACATCGCCTTCGGCATGGGAGTTCTGGGACGACGCCCGGTGCTCGTGGGAGCCGTCGGCGCCGACTTCGCCGGCTATCGGGCGTTCCTTGAACGGCACGGCGTCGACTGCGGCGGGGTCCTCACCGTGGAGTCGGCCCACACCCCGCGCTTCACCTGCACGACCGATGACGACCAGTGCCAGCTCGCGTCCTTCTACCCGGGGGCGATGACGGAGACCAAGAACATCGCACTCGCCCCCATCGTGGAGCGGTACGGCACCGAGCTGGTCATGGTGTGCGCCAGCGATCCGGACGCGATGGTCGCGCAGACCGAGGAGGCCAGGTCGCTGGGCGTGCCGTTCGCCGCGGACCCGTCGCAGCAGCTGCCCCGCCTCGACGGCGACCGGTGCCGCTCTCTGGTCGACGGCGCCACCTACCTGTTCACCAACGAGTACGAACTGGAACTGCTGATCCGCAAGACCGGCTGGGACGCCGACGAGATCACCGGCCGGGTCGGCCTGCGGGTGACCACCCTGTCCGACCGAGGCGTCGACATCGTCGGCCGCGACGGCACCGCGCTGCACGTCGGGGTGGTGCCGGCCCGGACGATCGCCGACCCGACCGGCGTCGGCGACGGCTTCCGGGCCGGATTCCTGGTCGGCGGGAACGGCGGGTTGGGGCTGGAGCGGGCCGCCCAGCTCGGGGCGCTCGTCGCCACGCTCGTGCTGGAGACGAACGGTGCCCAGGAGTGGGCCATCGACGCCGACACCGACGTGGCCCGGCTGCGTGAGGCGTACGGGGATGAGGCGGCGGCGGACATCGAGCCGGTGCTGCGCGCCGCCCTGACCTGAGCGGCGGTGCCGCGTTTCCCCGGCCGCGTATTCTTGTCGTGGCGCACCCTGTGTGCGCGAAGTGCGAGGAGATGCGGCATGCGAAGCATCGGATACGTCGGCGTGCGGTCCGCGTCGGGGGAGGATTGGCTGGGCTTCGGTCCGCGCGTCTTCGGCTTCGAGACCTACCGGCTGCCGGACGGCACGGTCCGGGTGCGCTGGTGCGACCGGTCCCATCGCCTCGCGATCCACCCGGGCGACTCCGACCGGCTGCTCTACCTCGGCTGGGAGATCGGCGCCGAGGAGTCACTGGAGGGCGTCGCGGCCCACCTGACCGCCGCCGGGTTCGAGGTGACGGAGGGCTCGGCGCGGCTGGCGGCCGAGCGCTCCGTGGAGCGGCTCGTCTTCTTCGACGACCCCTTCGGCCTGCGGCACGAGTTCTTCGTCGGCCAGGAGGAGACGGCGGGCTCCTACCAGGGGCGGCGGCCGACGTCGCGGACGGTCACCGGCGCGCTCGGCCTGGGCTTCGTCGTGCTGCGGCTGCCTGATCTGCAGCAGGGGCTCGACTTCTACGCCGGGGTGATGGGCATGAAGGTGTCCGACGCGATCAACCTCGGCGCGCACCTCGGGGAGATGTGGTTCCTGCGGTGCAATCCCCGCCACCACAGCATCGCCCTGCTCGAAGGGGGCGACGACCTCCGGCTCGAACACCTGATGGTCGAGGTGACGACGCTGGAGGAGGTGGAGATCGCCTGGGACCTGGCCAGGAGAGAGATGGACGCCTTCGTCAGCCCCGGACGCCGGCTGTCGGACAACATGTTCCTGTTCCGGGTCAGCACCTCGACCGGCTTCCACGTCTGTTACGGGTGGGGTGCGACCCCGGTCGACGACGACGAGAGCTGGATCCCGCGTTACATCGACTCGTCGACCGGCGCCGGCATCGTCTACTCCGCCGCGGCCGTCGTGACGGCGGGCGATCCTTCCCCCGAGGTCAAGCACTGACGTCGAGGGCGTCGATGATCTCCAGCGCCACCTGCGCGGCGAGGCGGTCACGATAGCTGTTCAGGTCCAGTCCGGTGATCTCCTCGATCCGGTGGATCCGGTAGGTGACCGTGTTGGGATGCACGTGCAGCAGCTTCGACGCCCGTTGCGGGCTGTTGTTCTCCCGGAAGTAGCACATCAGCGTGGCGATGAACTCCGAGTGGTGCTTCCTCTCGTGGCGCAGCACCTCGCCGAGGATGTCCGTGGCGAACTCGCGCAGCGTCTCGATGTCGGGCACCTGGAGCAGCAGGCGGCCGATGCCCAGCTTGTCGAAGGCGACCACGGCGCCGCGCTGGCCGAGCCGCCGGATCACCTCGGTGGTCCGGCGCGCCTCCTCGTACGAGCGGGCGATGTGCGCCGGTTCGCGGAACGCGCCGCCGACGCCGATGGACACGCCGACATCGGGGAACAGCGCTCCGAGGCGTTGCACGCACAGGGTGCCGAGCTGCTCGGCCCTGGTGGTCGAGCCCGGGATGGTGCTCTCGGTCAGCACCACGACCACCTCGTCCGTTCGGACGGAGGTGATCGCGTCGGGGGACTGGGCGACGAACAGGCGCGCGGTCGCGCCCGCGGCGCGTTCGGCGACCAGGGCGCTGCGCTGGGTGTCGCCCGCGGGCGGTTCGAGGATGATCGACAGGACGCGGTGGTCCCGCTCGGTGTCGTAGCCGAGATGCTGCGCCCAGCGGACGACCTCGTCGTTGTCCCGGCCGGACCCGGACAGCAGCCCTTCGACGAGGTCGTCACGGACCTGGCTGGCCGCTGAGAAGATGACGCGCTCGCGGGCCAGGATCACCCCGCAGATCGTCGCGGCATGCTCGGCGATCATCAGGTCGATGTCCTCGCCCTGGTCAGGGGCCGCCCCGACGAGCGAGACGAGATAGGCGGGCACGGTGCCGCCGACCAGGATCGGGGCCACGATGCGGGCCCGGCCGCGCGCCGGGTCCGGCAGCCGGAGCGGGTGGCGGGACTTGCCGGCGTTGGCGAGCATGTGCGCCAGCCGTGGATGGATCAGATGGTCGTGGACGTACTGGATGGCGCTTTCGTAGCTCTCGCCGGGCGAGGCCGCGGCGAGGATGCCCATCTTCTGGCTGATGACGGCCACCGTCACGTCGGTCCGGTGGGCGACGAGATGGGCGACCGTGCCGATGTCGGCGTCCTGGAGAGCCAGGCCGGACAGGTGGCGGTAGATCTCCACCAGGTCGCGGAGTGTCCGGTTCTCCTGGCTGATCACGGTGGAACCGCTGGTGACACTGGTCAGGCCGGTGAACTGTGACTCTGCGGCCATGAGCGAATCCTAAGGTCGAACGCCGGGGTTGCCATGTGTGTGACGACAAAGAGTACGTGTCCATGCTGTGTTGTGGCCCACAGTGCTACCTCCTCCTGTCGGCTATACGTGATAACTGGCCGGTGCCCGCCGCCATCCGAGCGTGACGGCATTTCGGGTGGTCACCGCCTTGTGACGGTGTCCGGTAACGATCCCGAAACCGCCCATTTACGCAAGGGCTCCCTCTTGACGCCCACGTAGCCGCAGGGCAGCATTGCGTTTACAACTATTGCACATTTTGTCCCATTATCGGACAACGGCGCGGTGAATGCATGTGACACGAACGGACCCTGCGAGTGTCTCGCCCGGCTCCAGCACAGTCTTCGTTCCGCGCAGTGCTGGACGGAGGTGGCGGTGAGCGCAGGCATGGTAATGCGCCGGCTCGGCGGCGGTCTGCTGGTCTTGTGGCTTGTTTCGATACTCACCTTCCTGCTGGTGCAGCTGATTCCCGGCGACGTCGCCGAGGTGATCGCGGGTGAGAACGCCACGGTGGCCGAAGTGGCCAGGATCCGCGCCGAGCTCGGCCTGGACAAGCCCGTCCTGGAGCAGTACGTCAGCTGGTTCTCCGGCGTGCTGCAAGGAGATCTCGGTAACTCGCTGTTCAGCAACCGGCCGGTCTCCTCGACGATCCTCGAGGCGGCGCCGCCGACCGTGATCATCACCCTGATGGCGATGGCTGTCGCGGTCGTGATCGGCGTGACGGCCGGGATCATCGCGGGCCTGACCCAGGGCAGCTGGATCGACCGGGCCGTGTCGGCCCTGGCCACGCTCGGCATCGCGATGCCCAGCTTCTGGCTGGCGATGGTGCTCGTATCGCTGTTCGCCCTGGCCAACCCCTGGCTACCGGCGACCGGATACGTCGACATCAGGGAGGGCTTCGGGGTGTGGCTCTCCCACGTGATCCTCCCGGCCACGTCACTCGGCCTGGCCACCTCGGCGGAACTCGCCAGACACACCCGCGGCTGCGTCGCCGACGTGCTCACCCGCCCGTACGTACGCACGGCACGGGCCCGGGGCGCGTCGGGACCCTGGCTGGTCCGCAGGCACATCCTGCGCAACGCGGCCATCCCTGTCGTGACAGTACTCGGCCTGCAGACCGGACGACTGCTCGGGGGCGTCATCGTGGTGGAGGCCGTGTTCGGCATCTCCGGCCTCGGCTCCTTGGCCATCAACTCGGTGCTGCAACGGAACTACCCGATGATCCAGGGCTACGTCCTGTTCAGCGCCGTGGTCGTGGTGGCCATCAACCTCATCGTGGACCTGGCCTACGGCTGGATCAACCCGAAGGTGCGCACGGCATGACCACCACGACTCCCACCGCCGCCGCCCCCAAGAGCTCGCGCCCCGCGCGGCACGTCGTCCTGACGATTCTGCGCCGGCCGGCCAGCGCGATCGCCGTCGCCTTCATCGTCCTCCTCGTCTTCCTGGCGATCGCCGGTCCCTTCGTCTCCCCGCATGACCCGGAGGCGCAGAACCTCGGCAACAGGTTCGCCGAGCTCAGCTGGACGCATCTGCTCGGCACCGACGAGTTCGGGCGCGATGTCGCGAGCCGGATCGTCCAGGCCTCGCGCATCGCCGTCATCGCCCCGCTCATCTCGGTGGGCGTGGCGCTGCTCATCGGCCTGCCGCTCGGGCTGTGGGCCGGCCTGCGCCGCGGTGTCGTCGACGCCGTCGCGGGCCGGCTGGCCGACACGATCCTCAGCCTCCCGGCGCTGGTCGGGGCGCTGGCCATCGTCGCGGTGCTCGGCCCGGGGCTGGTCAACGCCATGCTCGCGGTCGGCATCATCTTCGCGCCCGGCCTGTTCAGAGTCGTACGCGGCGCGACGCTGGCCGTCGCGGAGGAGACCTTCGTCGACTCGGCGGTGGCCATCGGCTCGTCCACCCGGCGCACCCTGTGGGTGCACATCCTGCCCAACATCGCCGCTCCGCTGCTGGTTCAGGTCACGATCCTGATGGGCGTCGCGCTCCTGGCCGAGGCCAGCCTGAGCTTCATCGGCCTGGGCGTCCAGCCGCCCGACGCCAGCTGGGGCTCGATGCTCAAATCCGCGTACACCAACCAGTTCCACTCGCCCTTCTCGGTGGTGCCGCCCGGAATCGCGATGGTGCTGACCGTGCTCGCGTTCAACACGATCGGTGACTCGATCCGTGACGCCGTCGGAGTCAGGAGGCGGACATGACAGCAGGACCGGGACAGCGAAGCGACGCCGCCGAGCCGTTGCTGTCCGTCGAGGGCCTCACCATCGATCTGCCCGGCGGTGTCGGGCAGCCGGGGCTGGTCGAGGACGTCACCTTCGAGGTACGCAGAGGGCAGGCGGTCGCGCTGATCGGCGAGTCCGGCTGCGGCAAGTCGCTGACCTCCATGGCGATCCTGGGCCTGCTGCCCGCGGCCGTCCGGGTCGCGGCGGGCTCGATCCGCTTCGACGGGGTCGACCTGCTCACCTGCAGCCGGCGGGAGCTCCGCCGGATCCGGGGCGGGCCGGTCGGCATGGTGTTCCAGGAGCCGATGAGCAGCCTCAACCCGACGATGACCGTCGGCGACCAGATCGCCGAGGTGCGCCGGCTGCATCTGGGCGAGCGGCGGTCGGTGGCGCTCAAGCAGGCAGGACAGCTGCTGAGCCGGGTGGGCATCCCGAACGCCGAACGCAGGCTCGGGTCCTACCCGCACGAGATGAGCGGCGGCATGCAGCAACGCGTCATGATCGCAGCCGCCATCGCCTGTGACCCGAAGCTGCTGATCGCCGACGAGCCGACCACCGCCCTGGACGTCACGATCCAGGCCGAGATCCTGGAGCTGCTGCGCGATCTGCGGCGCGACCTCGATCTGGCCGTCCTGCTGGTCACCCACGATCTCGGCGTGGTCGCGGACTTCTGCGACGACGTGGTCGTCATGTACGCCGGTCACATGGCCGAGCGGACCCCCGTCGACCGGCTCTTCTACGAGCCGCGGCACCCGTATTCCAGCGCGCTGCTCGCCGCCGTGCCGCAGGCGGGCCGGGCCAGGACCAGCCTGACGGTCATCCCGGGCAGGGTCCCGTCCGCGGGGCAGTTCCCCGGCGGCTGCCGGTTCGAGCCCCGCTGCGAGCACAGCGTCGACGACGTCTGCCGGCGACCACAGGCCGACACGACCATCGGCGACGGTCGCCGCACCCGCTGCGGGCGCGTCGCCTCCGGTGACCTGACTCTGAAGGGGACCGTCCGTGGCTGAGGATCATGTGGTCTTGCGCGTGCGCGGCCTGACCAAGTCGTTCCCGCTGCGCCGCAGCATGCTGGGCCGTACGCTGGAGAGCGTCCGCGCCGTCGACGGAGTCGACCTGGAGGTACGGGCCGGCACCACGGTCGGCATCGTGGGCGAGTCCGGATCGGGCAAGACGACGGTGGGCCGGCTGATGGCCCGGCTGCTCAAGCCCGACCAGGGCACGGTCGAGGTGGAGGGCAAGGACGTCAGCAGGGCGCGCGGCAGCGAGCTCAAGGAGATGCGCGGCCGGCTCCAGGTCATCTTCCAGGATCCGTACGGCGCGCTCGACCCGACCAAGACGATCGGCCACGCCGTCGCCGAGCCACTCCTGGTCCACGGCAAGATCGGCCGGGGCGAGATGCGCGAGCGCGCCGCCCAGCTGCTCGGCCGGGCCACCCTCGATCCGGCGTTCGTCGACAGGTATCCGGACGAGTTGTCGGGCGGGCAGCGGCAGCGGGTCTGCATCGCCCGCGCGCTGGCGCTCTCCCCGAGCGTCCTCGTCGCCGACGAGCCGACCTCCGCGCTGGACCTGTCGACCCGCTCGGAGATCCTCAACCTGCTGCTGTCGATCCAGCAGGACACCGGGCAGGCGATGGTCCTCGTGTCCCACGACTTCGCCACGGTCAGGCACCTGTCGCACCGGATCGCGGTGATGTACCTGGGCCGGATCGTCGAGGAAGGCACCGCGGAGCAGGTCGCGACCGACCCGCGACACCCGTACACCAAGGCGCTGCTGTCGGCGGTGCCCGTGCCCGACCCGGAGGCGCAGCGGTCGCGGCGCCGCACCGTGCTCAGCGGCGAGCTGCCCGATCCGGCGAACCCCCCGACGGGCTGCCGCTTCCGCACCCGCTGCCCGGTCGCCCAGGACGACTGCGCGCACCAGGACCCGCCGCTGCTGCGGATCGGCGCCCAGCACAGCGCGGCCTGTGTCCTGCACCAGCCGGCCGTCGCGCCGGTCACCGAGCCCCAGGAGACATCGCGATGAGCACCTCCAAGCAACGGCCGGCAGCTCTCCGAGGGATCCGCGTCGTCGACTTCGGTCACCACGTCGCCGGGCCGCTGGCCGCGGTCATGCTCGCCGACCAGGGAGCCGACGTCGTGCACGTCGACCGTCCTGGCGTCACACCCCCGGCCAACGACGCGTTCTTCAACCGGGGCAAGCGGCGCATCAGCCTTGACCTGAAGGACGCGGCGGACCTCGGCGTCGCCCGCGAGCTCGTCCGGCGGGCCGACGTCCTCATCGAGAACTTCCGGCCAGGGGTGATGGACCGGCTCGGGCTCGGCTGGGGGGAGCTGCGCGCCGCCAACCCCCGGCTCGTCTACTGCTCGCTGCCGGGTTTCGCGGCCGACGATCCGCGCGCCGGAGTCCCCGGCTGGGAGGGCGTCATCGCGGCCGCCACCGGCAACTGCCGGATCCGGGCCGGTCACGCGCCGGACGGCTGGGACGACACCCGGCCGACCTACACCGCGATTCCCGTGGCGTCCAACTTCGCGGCGTTCTGCGGCGCCTTCGCGATCGTGGCGAGCCTGACCTCCCGGCAGCGCACCGGGCGTGGCGACCGGGTCGAGGTCCCGCTGTTCGACGCGATGTTCGAGGCCATCGGGGGGAGCGGCGCCTACCCGGTCGCGCAGGGGCTGCCGCCGGAGCGGGCGATCAGCTCCAACGGCAGCGGCACGTACCGCTGCGCCGACGGCAGGTACGTGCAGTTCAACCCGATCGGCGCGACGCCCCGCTTCCTCGCCTGGTTCCTCGACGCGGCGGGGGTGACGGCCTGGGTGGGCGAGGGCCTGACCGACCGCGCCAGGCTGGATCGCGACCCGGAGCTGCGCCGGCTGCTGCACGACCGGCTCACCGCGCTGTTCCTGACCCGCCCGGCGGGGGAGTGGGAGGAGCTCGCCGGCGTGGCGGGCGTCCCGCTCGCCGCCGTCCGGACGCTCGCCGAATGGCTGGAGAACGACCACGCGCTCGCCTCCGGACAGGTCGTCGTGGTCGACGATCCTGAGCTGGGCGCGACGGCGATGCCCGGCTCGGCGGTGTGGCTGTCCGCCACCCCCGCGCTGCCCGGCAGGCCCCGGCACCTGCCCGACGCGGACCGTGCCGAGATCCTCGCCGAGCTCGCGTCGCCCGCCGAGGTGTCCCCCGCTCGCCCGCCGCGCGTCGAGGCTGATCCGGTCGCGCTGCCCTACGCGGAGCGGCGGGTCGTCGACCTCACCCAGATCCTGGCCGGCCCGAGCGCGGGACGGATCCTGGTCGAGTTCGGGGCCGACGTCGTCAAGATCAACTCGCCGCAGCGGCGCGTCGGCGCGCACGGGTTCGTCAACCGCGGCAAGCGGACGGTCCTCGTGGACGTGAAGTCGAGCCAGGGCCAGCAGGTCCTCTGGCGGCTCATCGACGAAGCCGACGTCCTGACCCACAACTTCCCCGAGCGGACCGCCGAACGCTACGGCCTGGGCTACGAGCACGTACGGGCCCGCCGCCCGGACATCGTCTACGTCTCCGTCAGCTGTTACGGCTACGGCGGTCCATGGGCGGGCCGCCGGGGGTACGAGACCCAGGGCCAGGCGGCGACCGGGATCATGACGCGGGCGGGCGGCGACGGCCGACCGGCCGTGCTGGGCCCGTACAACCTTCTGGACTACGGCACCGGCGCCATGGCCGCCTTCGCCGCGGCGGTGGGCATCTATCACCGCGAGCTGACCGGCGCCGGCCAGCAGGTGCGCACCTCACTCACCCAGACGGGCGGCTACCAGCAGGCGAGCTTCGCGGTGCGCCCGCTTCCGGCCGTCACACCAGGCGGGAACGTTCCCAGGGATGATCGCGCGGCCGAGCCGAGCGGGCCGGCGGCTCTCGGGCTCGGCGCGTGGCACCGGTTCTACCAGGCGGCCGATCGATGGTTCTTCCTCGGGGCGGCCCGGCGGTCCCTGCCGGTGCTCCGCGAGGTTCCCGGCCTGGAGGAGGCGCTGTCCGGCCTCGACGGGTCCGATGACGACGCGGTGGCAGCGGCCCTGGAGACCGCCTTCCGTGCCGCCACCGCCCGCGAGTGGACCGGCCGCCTCACCGAGGCGGGGCTGGGCGCGCATCCGGTCACGACGCTCGCGGAGTTGATGACCGACCCGTGGGCCCGGTCCAAGGGGCTCACCGTCACCCAGATCTCCGAGGAGGTCGGCGAGGTGGTGATGCCG
The DNA here is from genome assembly GCF_009908215.1 of Nonomuraea sp. K271. Classification (NCBI taxonomy): domain Bacteria; kingdom Bacillati; phylum Actinomycetota; class Actinomycetes; order Streptosporangiales; family Streptosporangiaceae; genus Nonomuraea; species Nonomuraea sp. K271. The sequence goes on from NZ_JAAAHR010000002.1 coordinate 41,110, forward strand.
GGCATCGCCATCCGGGTGCACGGCAACCCGCCACGCCTGGGCCATTCGGTACGCCGGCCCGGCGCCGACGCCTACGAGGTGCTGGACCGGATCGGGCTCGCCGGCTCGGCCGAGACGCTGGAACAGGCCTGGGCCGTGCAGATGTCCGCGTTGCCCGCGGGCTGGGACCACTTCTGACGCAGGACATCTCCACCGTGACGAGCGAGCAACAGCACATCCCCGGCCCGCTGAGCGGGACACGCCGCGATGAGCGGCACTGACAGGAGGACTGATGAGCGACGACCAGGCCACCCGGTGCGACCTGTTGATCAAGGGCGGCCGGGTCCTGGACCCCGGGCAGGGGCTTGACGGCGTCATGGACATCGCCGTGACCGGCGGCCGGGTCACGGCGGTGCTGGAGGACATCCCAGCGGACTCGGCGCGCCGGGTGATCGACGCGAGCGGCTCCGGGCGCTACGTCGTCCCCGGCCTGATCGACATCCACACCCACGTCGCCCGCGGGGCGATCACCCCCGGCGTGGGCATGGAGGGCTGCGACCCCGACGACATCGGCGTGCGGTCGGGAGTCACCACGCTGGTCGACGCCGGATCCGTCGGTGTCGCCAACATCGGCGTCTTCTCCGCCTACATCCAGCCGAACGCCAGGACGCGGGTCATCCCGTACCTGAACATCGGCAGCTACGCGCACACCATGCCCACCATGATCGACGTCAACGACCTGGCCGAGATCGACCCGGTCGCGATCGCCAGGTGCGTCGCCGCCAATCCTGGGCTGGTCCAGGGGATCAAGCTGCGGCTGGTCGGACCGCTGGTCGCCACGCACGGCAAGGACATCGTGTCCGCGACCAAGGCGGTGGCCAGGGAGCACGGGGTCCCGCTGATGGTGCACATCGGCGACCTGTCCGCGCGGCGGCGGCCTGATCCCCACCTGCTCGAACCGGCCACCCGCTTCGCCATCGAACAGCTCGACGCGGGCGACATCCTCACCCATCTGTGCACGCCGAACCACGGTGGCGTGATGGACGCGGCGGACCGGATGATGCCCGCCCTGCTCGCCGCCCGGGAGCGCGGCATCACCCTGGACTCGGCGCTGGGCAGGGGGAACTTCGGCTACCGGGTCGCGAGCGAGCAACGCGCGCTCGGTCTCCTCCCCGACACCATCAGCAGTGACCTGACGGCGGCGGGCGAGACCTTCCACTCCCTGCTGGAGTGCATGGCGAAGTTCATGGCCGTGGGCTACACCCTGTCCGAGGTGGTCCGGATGACCACGGCGAACGCGGCGCGGGCGATCGGCGCCGAGCATGAGCTCGGCGCGATCGCGGTCGGCCGGGAAGCCGACCTGACGGTGCTCGACCTGGTCGAGGGCGACTTCGAGTTCGTCGACACCGAGCAGGAGGTCTTCCACGGCGGCTTCGGCCTGCGGCCGGTGCAGACCGTACGGGCCGGTGCGCTGATCTCGCCCGGCTGGGGGACGCATCCGTGGGGATGGCTGCCGGCGCCGCGTTCCGGGGCGGCGTCATGACGGCGGTGGTGCGCGGGCACGGGCGCCGGTTCGAGGTCGACGGTGACTGGGAGCGGCTGCCGGACGGCCTCCACCATGCGGACGTGGCCGCGGTGGACGTCGACGCCGCCGACCGCGTCTACCTGTTCACCCGCTTCGACGGCCAGGTCATCGTGTACGAGCGCGACGGCACCTTCGTCCGCTGCTGGGGAAAAGGCCTGTTCACCACGCCGCACGGGCTGACCGTCGGGCCGGACGGCGGCGTCTACTGCGTCGACGCGGGCGACCACACGGTCCGCAAGTTCACCCCCGAGGGCGACCTGCTCATGACGCTGGGCACGGCCGGCGTGGCGTCGGACACCGGGTTCGCATCCGGCCGTCCGGTGCGCGTGCACAGCGTCGAGGGCGTCCGGTACGCGGGCGGGCCGTTCAACCGGCCCACCAACCTGGCCGTCGCCCCGGACGGCGACCTTTACGTGAGCGACGGGTACGGGAACAGCCGGGTGCACAGGTTCACCGCGTCCGGTGACCTGGTCGGTTCCTGGGGCGAGCCCGGCACCGGCCCCGGACAGTTCCATCTGCCGCACTGCCTGGACATCGCGGCGGACGGGCGGGTGTTCGTCGGCGACCGGGAGAACGACCGGATCCAGATCTTCACCCCCGACGGCCGCTTCATCGAGGAGTGGACGGACGTCCGGCGCCCGTGCGACCTCACCATCGCCCCGGACGGCTCGGTGTACGTCGTCGAACTGTGGCGGCCGGAGGGCAGGCGGTCCTTCGTGCACGGCGAGGCGGAGCAGGACCAGCCCGCCCGGCTGACCGTGCTGGACCCGCACGGCCGCGTTTCCGAGCGGTGGGGGGACTCCACGACGGATCGTACGGCGGCCGGAAATTTCATCGCACCGCACGGGATCGCCCTGGACTCCCACGGTGACCTGTACGTCGCGGAGGTGACGTACAGCTTCGCCATCAGGCCCGGCTGGGTCGCGCAGTCGAGCGCCCGGCACCAACTGCAGAAGTTCCTGCGCGTCGGCGCGGGAGAAGACATCGTGGCTAGGAGACTCGCATGAGGCGCGAAAACCGGATCCTCACCTCGCACGGCGGCAACCTGCCGCGTCCCAGGGACCTGGACGAGCTGATCGCCCAGGGCGACCGGGAGGCCATCGACGCGCGCCTGCCGGGCGCGGTGGCCGAGGTCGTCGCCCGTCAGATCGAGTGCGGTATCGACACGGTCAACGACGGTGAGTACGTCAAGGCCGCGAACATGGCCGGCTACAGCGGCTACATCCACGCCCGGGTGACCGGCTGGGAGACGCTGCCCATCGACCCGAGTGTCCCGCCGAAGCGCGAGTACGTCGCTGCGCGTGACAAGGCGGACTTCCCGGGCACCTACGCCTCCGGCCTGTGGCTGTCGGGATCCGGCGGGCCGGTCAGGCCCGGCTTCGCGACTCCCGGGGCCGTACCGAAGATGCCGACGTCGGGCCGGGTGTGCACCTCGCCGATCACGTACATCGGCCAGGACGCCATCGCCGCCGACATCGCGGCGATGAAGACGGCCGTCGAGGGCAAGGAGGTGGATGGCTTCATCGCCGCGCTGGGGCCGCTCAGCCTGGGCGCGGGCGCGCGGAACGAGCACTACGCGAGCGAGGAAGAGTACATGTTCGCCGTCGCCGAGGCGCTCCGCGAGGAGTATCGGGCGGTCACCGATGCCGGACTGGTGCTGCAGATCGACGAGCCCGAGTTCGCGACCACCTGGCAGTTCCACCCTTCGTGGACGGTCGAGGAACTGCGCCGCTACCTCGAGTTCGCGGTCGAGGTGATCAACCACAGCATCGACGGGCTGCCCGCCGAGCAGATCCGGATGCACACCTGCTGGGGCAGCGGTCACCGGCCGCACACGCACGACATCGGCCTCGAACACATCGCGGATCTGCTGATCAAGGTCAACACACAGGCTTACGCCATCGAGTCCGGAAATGTCCGGCACGCACATGAGTGGCGGGTGTGGGAGGACGTCAAACTGCCCGAAGGCAAGATCCTCGTGCCCGGCGTGGTCAGCCACGCCACCGACCTGGTCGAGCATCCGGAACTGATCGCCGAACGGCTGACGAACTTCGCCAGTGTGGTGGGCAAGGAGAACCTGCAGGCGGGGACCGACTGCGGAATCGGATCGCGTGTGGGCCATGAGGAGATCGTGTGGGCGAAGCTCGCCGCGCTGTCCGAAGGCGCCGCGATCGCCGGCAGGCGCTTGTGGGCCGCCTAGTCCGCGGCTCACGACGAGGACCTGGCGGGGGCGGAGTTCAGCGTCACGGCTGAAGACAGGTCGCCGAGAACAACGGGACGCGCGGATACGGGCCCGCACGTCGATGACGTAGCCGGGGAGCACCGCGGTCACCAGTCAAACCAGCCAAGCTCGCTTCTGAAATATGGAGGCAAAAGCCGTGAAACGAGCAGCAGTCAAATCGGCCAGCGTGGTCCTCGCCACCGGTCTCGCCCTGTCCGGCTGTGGCGCCGGGACGACCGACCAGCCGTCGTCTGCCGGCGCTCCCGACGGTGCGGCCGTCCTGCGCTGGGCCGTGCCGGGCAATCCCACCTCCTTCGACCCCCGTAAGGCCGCCCCGCTTGACCCTGTGTTCCTCGACGTGGTCTACGAGAGCCTGATCGGCCGGAGCATGGCCGGTGAGATCGAGCCAGGTCTGGCGACGGAGTGGGCGTTCTCGGACGACAACAAGGTGATCACGCTCCAGTTGCGCGAGGGGGTGAAGTTCCACAACGGTGAGGACTTCAACGCCGAGGCCGCCAAGGCGTCGCTGGAGGCGTTCAAGAAGGGCGGCAACCTCGCGTCGGCGCTGTCGATCCTCGACAAGGTCGAAGCGGTCAGCCCGACCGAGCTGGAACTGACGTTCTCCGAGCCTGCCGGTTACATGATCAGCGTGCTCGCCGGTGAGGCCGGCATCGTGGTCGCGCCCGGTGCGCTCGACGATCCGAGTCTCCCGTCCAAGCCGGTCGGCACCGGAGCCTTCGAGCTCAGCTCGCTGGAGGAGGGAAAGGTCTCCTTCAAGAGGTTCGAGGACTACTGGAACGCCGCCGAGACGACCATCGGTGGCGTGGAGATGACCGCCTACTCCGATGAGACGACCCGGCTGCGTGCGGTGAAGTCGGGGCAGGCCGACGGCACCTCGATCAAGCCGGACCAGATCGAGGAGTCCGAGGCGGCGGGCATGACGGTGATCAAGGCCCCCAACACCACCTTCAACGGGATCCTGCTGAACACCAGTAAGCCGGAGCTCAAGAACCCGAAGGTCAGGCAGGCGCTGCTGTACGCCATCGATCGTGAGTCGCTCAACAAGAACCTGTTCGAGAACACCTGTGTCGGCGTGGTCCAGCCGTTCCAGGAGGGCTTCTGGGCGAACGTGCCCGAGCTGAACGACGTGTCCTCCTATTACGACCCGGAGAAGGCCAAGCAGCTCCTGGCCGAGGCCGGCTTCCCGGACGGCATGGAGCTGACGCTGGAGGTCGGCCCCAACACGTCGTACCAGGTGCTGGCCCAGGCGCTGCAGGCACAGCTGAAGGAGGTGGGCATCAAGGCCACGATCAAGGTGCTGGAGTTCCAGCAGATGATCAGCGTCCGCCGGACCGGCAAGTTCACCGCCACAGTGGCGCTGGTGCAGGCCGGGCGGCCCGACCCGACCCAGTTCGTCCAGGACTTCTACATGAAGGGCGGCTCGTACAACCCGGGTGCCTTCTCGCTTGACGGCGTCGGCGAGCTGCTGGCGAAGGCGCGGGCCAGCGAGGACGTCGAGGAACGTAAGGCGCCGATGCAGGAGATCATCAAGAAGGTCGTGGAGGCCGGGCCGCCGGTGATTCCGGTGTGCGGCGTGACCTACGTGGCGGCCTACCGCAAGGGAGTTACCGGACTCGACGCGCCGGTGATCGGCGACTATGACTTCGCCTCGGTGAAGATCAGCAAATAACGCAGAAAGGAAGCCCATGCGGCTCAACGACAAGGTGGCCATCGTCACCGGATCAGGGCGTGGCCTCGGCCGCGCGTACGCCGAGGCGCTGGGCGCGGCCGGTGCCGCCGTGGTGGTCAACGACATCGACGCCGACGTCGCCAAGGAGACCGTCGAGGCGATCACCGCGGCCGGAGGTCGTGCCGTCGCCGAGGTGTGCGCGGTCGGCCCCACGGAGTCGGCCGACGCGCTGGTGCGGCGGGCGGTCTCCGAGTTCGGCCGCCTGGACGTGATGTGCACGAACGCTGGCGCGTTGCGTGACCGGACCCTGGCCAAGGTCACGGACGAGGAGTTCGACCTCGTGGTGGACAGCCACGTACGTGGCACCTTCACCTGCGGTCGCGCCGCGGTGCGCCAGTTCCGGGAGCAGGGCGGCGGTGGCCGGCTGATCCTGGTCGGCTCACCGGCCGGTCAGTACGGCAGCTTCGGGCAGACGGCGTACGCCGCGTCCAAGGCGGCCGTCATCAGCATGGTCCGGGTGTGGTCGATCGAGACGGCGAAGCTGGGCGTGACCGTGAACGCGATCGTGCCCACCGCGCTGACCAGGATGGCCGCGACCATCCCGGCGCTGACCGAGGTCGTCGCCTCGGTCGAGGCCGGCGGGCCGGTCCCGGCCGACCTGCGCCGGCGCGGCATCGGCAAGGTCGAGGACGTGGCGCCGCTCGTCGTCTACCTGGCCTCGGACGAGTCGGCCGGCGTCACCGGGCAGTACATCGGGTTCGGTGGCGACCGGTTCGCGATCTGGGCGCATCCCAAGGAGGCGTTCGTCACGCATCGCGACGGTGGGTGGAGCGCGGAGCAACTCGCCGCCGACTTCGCCGGGTTCTCGGAGCATCTGCAGAGCCACACCCCGCCGCCGAAGTGACCGGCGAGAGCCGCCCCGGCCGGTGCTGGGGTGGCTCGGCTCGGTCAGCGCGGACGCCGTACGCGCTCAGCCGAAGTAGAACGCGTGCGCGGCCAGTGAGATCCGGCGGCGCAGTTCGGCGTCGGGCACGAGGTGGGCGAAGGAGTTCACGGCGTCGCGGTAGGTGACCTGGCGGCGGGCGCCGACGAACGGGGCGTCGCTGCCCCAGAAGACGTGCTCCGGCCCGGCGGCCTCGATCAGGGTCGCCGCGTGGCCGGCCAGGGTGTCCGGGCCGACGCCGAAGCGGTAGCCCGCGGACAGCTTCACCCACACCCTGCCGGTGCCGAGGGCCCGCAGCAGCGCCGCGCCGCCGGCTCCGGCGTAGCCGGATTCCCGGTCCGGATCGCCGAAGTGGTCGACGACGACCTTCACCCCGGAGGCGGTCAGCCGGTCGAGCACCGGCGGCAACCGGTCACCCTCGATGTTCACCTCGACGTGCCAGTCGAGGTCCGCGATCCGGAACAGCAGCCGCCGGTACGCCGGGTCGGTGAGATCCGGCAGGTCCGCGAGCCGCCGCCACTGGAACCGGACGCCCACCACGCCGTCCGCCTTCATCCGTTCCAGGACGTACCGATCGGTGGTGGGGTCGACGATGACGGTCCCGCGCAGCCGCTCGTGCTCGCGCAACGCGTCGATCGTGTAGTCGTTCAGGTCCCCGAGCAGGCTCATCGCGGAGACCACGCCGTAGCCGACGCCGTGTTCATCCATCATCGACAGGAACGTCTCCGCCGTCAGCTCGCCCTCGGGCCGGGTCCACGCCCGCGCCGCGAGAGGCAGCGCGCGGGTGAACAGGTGGACATGAGTGTCCACGAGAGGTACGAGGCCGCCTGTCATGGTGTTCCGACGCGGTAGAGCGAGGCCGACGTGCCGCCCAGGACCAGGGCGGCGTCCCGGTCGGACAGGCCGGAGACCGACTCGCGGGCGATCCGGACCATGTCCGCGTACGCGCCGGGAGTCTGGGTGACGTCCGACCCCCACAGCACCCGCTCGGCGCCGAACCGGGAGACCAGCCATTCGACCACGACCGACGGCTTGATCCCCGCCGCGACGATCCGGGCGAGGTTGAGCGTCGTCACCTTGACCAGGACCTGCGGCCGGTCGGCCAGCGCGAGCAGCCCGTCGGCCCCCGGGTAGGGGGCGGCGCGGTCCGTCTCGACGCTCGCGATGTGATCGACGACGACCGGCGTGCCGGGGAACTCGCGGGTCACCGCGGCGAGCGCCCGCAGGCTCTCGTCGCGGTTCCAGCGGTAGATGTGCAGGCACATCGACAGCCCGAGCTCGCTCGCCTGCCGCCACACCCGGCGGGCCTCCGCGCCGGCGAACCACTCGGTGCCGGGCGTGCCGCCGTGCTGGTTCCCGCCCGGCGAGGTGAGGCGGACGGCCACGGCACCGCGCCTCGCCCAGTGGCGCACTCTCTCCGCCGCGTCCGGCGCCCGCGCGTCGAGCACGCACATGGCGGCGAGCCGGTCAGGGTACCGAGCCGCCGAGTCCACCACGTAGCTGTTGTCGTAGCCGTACACGTGCGCGCGCTGGACGGCGATCGCGCCCGACAGCCCGTGCTCCCGCAGCGCGGCGAGCAGCCGCTCCGCGGTCATCGGGTCGTTCCGTACGGCCTCGCTGACCGTGCCGCCGGGCGGGTCGAACGGGTAGGCCGGGTCGTCGGTCACCAGGTGCGCGTGGGCGTCGATCAGGGTCATCGGATGCGTTCCCAGGTGAGGATGGGGGTGGGCGGCCGGCCGGGGGTTCGCTCGGCGCGCAGGATCAGCCGGTCCCCGTCCACGACGGCGAGGCGGACCAGCTCGGCGCCGATCCAGTTGGGGTAGATGGCGGCCTCCACCTGGTGGGTGACGCGGTCGCCGGCCCATTCGTAGCGTCCGGCGTACGCGCCGTAGGTCCGTACGGCGGCGAGCTTCTCCGCGTCGGTGGCCCAGCGCCAGTTGCCCGACCTCAGGGGCGGACGGTCGCCGGCCATGTACTGCACCGACATGTGGCCGTCGGGCCCGTAGATGAGCAGGCCGAGCGGCTTGTCCCCGAGGGGGCGCGCGCCGTCGTCGGGCTCCCCCTCCATCACGTAGTCGACCAGCCGCCAGCTACCGACGATCATGAATTGCCGCCGATCTGGTCCCGGAACGCCTGCGCCATCGAATGGGCCGTGCGGGCGAGCATGGTGGCGTCGTTGCCCATGATGAGGAACTGGTGGCCGAGGGCCGCGGTCCGGACGGCCGAAGGCGCGTCCACGCAGGCCGCGCCGCAGGGCTTGCCCGCAGCCGCGGCGGCGGCCCGCGCCCGGTCGAGCGACTCCTTGACCACGGGATCGTTCACGCGGACCCCGAGGGAGACGGACAGGTCGCCGGCGCCCAGGAACACCGCGTCGATCCCCGGCACCGCGAGGATGCCGCCGGCGGCGTCTATGGCGTCCGGGCTCTCCAACTGGGGGATGCAGACGACGTCCTCGTTGCCGACCCGGATGTACTCGTCCCGGGGCGTCAGCCCCCATCGGCCCGCGCGGCTGGTTCCGCCCGCGCCCCGCCGGCCGAGGGGCGGGAAGCGGGTGGCCGCGACCACCCGTTCGGCGTCGGCCACCGAGTCGACGTGGGGGACCAGGATGCCCCGCGCCCCGGCGTCGAGGACCCGCTGGATGGCCGAGCCCTGGTGATCGGGCACGCGGACCAGGGGGTCGACGCCGTAGGCCGTGGCGAGACTGATCATCCGGGCCGCGAGGGTGAGATCGAGCGGGGAGTGTTCGAGATCGATGACCACGAAGTCGAATCCGGCGCCGGCCATGATGTCGACGCTCTCGGTGGTCGCCAGCTTGATCCAGGTGCCCAGCCGTGGCGCCCGCGCGGAGGCGTTCGCGAAGAAGGTCATGCCGTCGTGATGTGCTCGGGGGCGGGGTACTCATCGGCGTTGAGCACCCATCCGGCCTTGGCGGAGAAGTCCGCGCGCGGTGGGCTGAAGATGTCGATGAGCAGGTGGTCGCCCTCGCCGACCGCCTGACTGGTGTGCACGGTGGGCGGTGGGATGATCGCGACGGCGGGGCTGCCGACGGCCGCGTGCTCGTCGGCGCGCCACTGCGAGCGCTTCGACGTCCAGGGCGTCCGGACGTGATGGATGTAGTCGCCGGCGACGGTCAGCGAGCACTGCTCGAAGTCGTCGTGGTGATGGGGGGAGAGCCGGTCGGGATTGCGCGGGCCGTTCCTGGGGTCGCCGAAGTTGACCATGAACGCGCTGGACCGGAAGATACGGCCGAACCGGCCGCGCTCCAGCGGGAAGTCGGCGTTCCGGTAGACGCGCAGGCGGTGTCCGGCGGGCGGGTCGGGCCACGGCTCCAGCAGGGCGACGCGCGGATGGGGCTCGGCGTACGCCGAGGCGTTGCCGCAGCGCGCGAGGAGGTCGGTGGTCCTGACGTCGAACAGGCGGACCAGGTCGGCGTCGCCGTGGGCGCTGAGGTGGCTGTCGCCGGGCGGCACGATGACCACGCCGCGCCCGGTCACCTCCTGGCTCTCGTTGCCGGCCGTCACGTCGATCGTGGTGTCGTCGTGGGGCAGGACGATGACGTACTCCTCCCGCTGCGCGCGCGCGTCGCGGCGCAGCGTGTCACCGGCGACCAGGCGGGTGAAGGCGAGCACGAAGTTCTGGGCGCGCACGTACCAGGTCCTGCTGCCGAGGTCCGTGACCTCGTCCGGCGGCAGCGTCAGGAACTCGTAGGCGGCGAGCGCCGCGATGGGGGCGTTCGGATCCGTCGTGGTCATGGTCGTGGTCGCGTTCGTGTTGAGGGCCGCACGAGGATCGTTGGGGCTGTACATGTGATTCGTCCTTACGGTCAGTCGTCCAGGCCGAGCAGGTACGACGGGTTGACGCGGACCATCTGCCGCAGGTCCTTCTCGGGTAGCCCGAGATCCAGCAGGGCGGACCCGACCCGGATGAAGGAGTCGACGGGCATCGGGCGGCCGACCTGGCCCAGGTCGGAGGCGAGCACGGTGTGCTCAGGCCCGATCCGTTCGATCCAGTCCATCAGCATTTCCGGGCCGCCGCGCGCCTGGGCGACCTCGGAGTCGTACATGCTGGTCTCGTGCTCGATGTAGGCGCCGAGTTCGATGAAGTCCTTGCACTGTGCGGGGTCGGAGCCGATCACGAAGTTCGGATGGCTGACCACCAGTCTCCGGACCCCCGTGTCGCGCGCGGCGGTGAAGACCTCCCGGATGTCGTCGGGGGCCATGTGCCCGGCGGAGAGCAGTGCCCCCGACTCGGCGATGACCTCGATGACCTGGCCGACCTCGGGGATGAGCGCGCCGTCCGGGCCGCGGACGTCGACCTGTGTCGTGGTCAGCGGGATCGTCGGCTTGGGGAAGCCACCGCCGGACTTGTGGTGTGCGACGTGCGCGCTGGAAGAGATGGTGGGGAACCAGACGCATCGTCCGCCCATCCGCAGGCACATCTCCACCGCGTGCGGGTTGATGCCGCCGACCTGGTTGTTCAGCGCGATGCCGCCGTAGACGGCGGTGCTCACGCCGGCCAGGCGGTCGCCCATCGCGAGGAGGTCCATCACCGTGTTGTGGTGATGCGACTTCGCCAGGAAGGCGCGCATGCCCAGCCGCTCGCCGTCCTTGGCGGCCTGGACGTGGTCGAACGCGCGTGGCAGCGGGTTGGGCCCGGAGTGGCAGTGCAGGTCGACGAGGCCGTGCAGGACTCGCTCGACAGCGGGTCGGGTCATCGTTGTTCCTCCTGCGCGGTAGCCACCGGCCAGGGCGCGATGACCCTTGACAGAAACACCGCCACGATAGCATTGTTACAAATTACGGACTTACTGTACGATAAATGCGACTCGCTGCTCTGACAAGTACTTGTCGCGGCGAGATGTCCAGCGCGACGAGCTGCGCTGTCGCTCGAACCCGATTGGGGGCCACGTGCCGGAGGCGACCTACACCTGGGCGGAGATGATGGCGATCTCCATCTCGCACGAGATGGCCGACGGTGCCTTCGGCTCCGTGGGCGCCGCGTCGCACATTCCCGCCGCCGGGCTGCGCCTGGCGCAGCTCACGCACGCGCCCAACCTGTCCTTCTTCTGTGGGGGCAGCGGCGCGATGAACCCGAAGATCCAGCGGTTGACCGAGTCCTCGGCCGACTACCGCAACCTCGTGACCAGCGAATATCACTTCAGCCTCGACGACGTCGTGGACTTTGAGACCGCGATGCGCTTCGACTTCGCGTTCCTCGGCGGCATGCAGATCGACAAGCACGGCAACCTGAACATGGCCATGATCGGCGACTGGCACAAGCCGAAGGTGCGCGGCCCTGGCACCATCGGCCTGATCTTCCTCGGCGGCTTCAAGACCAGCTACATCTACACCCAGCACCACACACCGAAGATCTTCGTCGACAAGGTCGACTTCGTCAGTGGCGCCGGCTGGCTCGACGGCGGCGACGCCCGCTCCAAGGTCTTCCGCCCCGAGTCCGACGGCCCCCGGCGGGTGTTCACCCCCTTGGGCGTGTTCGACTTCGAGCCGGAGAGCAAGCGGATGCGCCTGATCAAGGTCCACCCGTGGAGCAGCATCGAGAAGATCCAGGCGGCGACCGGATTCGAGCTGCTGCTCGCCGACGACGTTCAGACCGTCGACGCCCCCGGCGACGAGGAGCTCACCCTGCTCCGGACCCAGGTCGATCGAGATGGTGTGCTGCGCCGCTACCCCGCCGTGGTTTGAGCGCTCATGAGCTTTCACGATCGGTACGTCGTCGCCGACGGCTGCACCACCCACTATCTGGAAGCCGGGGACGGTCCTCCGCTGATCCTCCTGCACGGCGGCGAGTACGGCGCCTCCGCCCGGCTCGCCTGGGAGAACTGCGTCCCGGCGCTGGCCGAGCACCATCGCGTGCTGGCGCTCGACTTCGTCGGCTTCGGGCACAGCGACAAGCTCCGCGACTTCGGCGGCCAGCGCCGGCTCATGCTGCGGCAGGTCGCCGGCGTGCTGCGCACCCTGCGCATCGACTCGGCCGACTTCATCGGCACCTCACTCAGCGGGCGGATGCTGCTCGACGTCGCCAACCGGCCGTCGCCCCAGTGGCCGATCCGCTCGATGGTCGTGGTGGGCACCGGACTGGCCGCGCCGGTGGCGGAGGCCCGCGCCGTACTGGAGGACTTCGACGGCACACTCGACGGCCTGCGCCCGTCGATGGACGTGCTCTTCCACGACCCGCGCTGGAAGCACAGCGAGGACTACCTGCGCCGCCGCCATGAGTACTGCATGGTCCCGGGCGCGTGGGAGACCGCCGCGGCGGGCAGCCTGCGCGCGCCGGGACGTGACAGCGGCGAACGACGGCCGCACGTGCGCCCGCCCGCCCGCGACTACGGGCGCGTCGCCGTGCCCACCCTCCTCGTCCGCGGCCGGTACGACCGGCTGGTGCCGCCGCTGACCTGGCAGGAACTGGCGGCACAGATTCCTGACGTGCGGACCGAGACGATCGACGGCAGCGGTCACTATCCGCAGATCGAGCGCTCGGCCGAGTTCGTCGAGGTGGCGCTCGGGTTCCTCGCGCGAACGAAGGAGAAGGCGGAGGCGTGATGGCCGACGTATACCTGGAGTCCGGCGGCGAGGACGGCCCCGCGGTGCTCTTCCTGCACGGCTCCGGCGCGTCCGGAGCCGTCTGGAGACCGGCGCTGGACCGGCTCCGCGAGCGCGGCACCCGATGCCGGTGGCTGGTCACCGACCTGCCGGGGCACGGCCGCTCCGGCCATCGTCAGGACTACTCGCCCGAGGGCTACGCCGACGCGGTGGCCGACGCGGTGGCCGCCGCACTGACCGGCGTCCAGGGCCCGGTGACCGTCGTGGGCCACTCGCTCGGCGGGATGATCGGGATGACCCTTGCGGACCGGACTCGCGGCATCACGGTCGGCTCCCTGGCGGTGGTCGCGATGAAGGTCGCCTGGACGGAGGAGGAGCTGGCCCGGCGGGCCGCGATGGCCGAGCGGCCGGTCCGGGTCTTCCCCGGCGAGGAGCAGGCGCGCGAGCTGTTCGGGCGGGTGTCCGGGATGACCGGGCCCGCGTTCACCGACGAGGATCGCGCCACCGGGGTCGCGGCCCGCGACGGCGGCTACGGGCTCTCCGGCGATCCGGGCATCGCCAAGGCCGGCCCGGCCACCGGTCCTGAGCTGGCCGCCCGCATGGGCCGGGTGACCTGCCCGGTCGAGCTGGCCTGCGGTGCCCGCGATCCCGGCATCGACCCGGCGGACATGGCCGAGGTGCTCGGGCACCCGGTGACAGTGCTGCCCGGCGTGGGGCACAACGTCCACATCGAGCGCCCCGACCTCATCGCCGACCTGGTCGAGCGGGCACTCGGCCGCTGACGACCGACGAACGGACACGCATGCGAATCGAGAACCTGCTGCGGCAGAACGCGGTACGACGAGGCCCGCTGCCCGCAGTCATCTGCGACCAGGCCCAGCAGTCCTGGGCCGAGCTGGACATGGAGACCAACCGGCTGGCCAACGCGCTGATCGGGCTCGGATACCGCGCGCAGGAGAGGATCGCGCTGGTGATGTCCAACTGCCATCACATCGTGACGGCCTTCCACGGCGCGTGGAAGGCCAACCTGGTCACCGTGGGGATCAACACCCGGCTGACCGCACCCGAGATCGCCCGTATCCTCACCCACTCGGGCGCGTCCGCCATCATCTGTGACACCCCCGCCGCGGTCGAGGCGGCCAGGCAGGCGCCGGGCATCCGCGGCATCTACACCGTCGGCCTGGGCGACGACGAGCAAGGATCGTTCACGCACCTGGTCGCCTCCGGCGACCCGGGCGAGGTGCCGGAGAAGGGCACGGGCGACGAGCTGCGCTCGCTGCGCTACACCAGCGGCACCACCGGCGCGTCCAAGGGCTGCATGGCCACGCACGACCAGCAGCTCGCCAGCACGGCCAACTACCTGTGCGAGGTCAACGTGCCGCGCGGCGGCCCGACCTGGATCTCGGTGCCGCTGACGCTGGGGGTCGGCGCGTCCTTCGTGACGACCACCGCCTACCTCGGCGTCCCGCTGCTGCTGCGCAGGCGCTTCGACCCGGCCGCGTTCGTCGACGACATCGACAGGTTCGGGGTCGAGCACGCCTTCCTGGTGCCGACCATGCTGGTCGACCTGGTGCGGGCGCTGCCCGAGCTCGACCTCACGCGCGCGAGCGCGCTCGAACTGGTCGGGTACGGCGGCGCGTCGGTGTCGTGGAGCCTGATCCGGTCCCTGGCCGAGGCGCTGGACCTGGAGTTCTACCACGCGTTCGGAGCGACGGAGGCGGGGGGTTTCGTGGCGTTGCTCACCCCGGACGACCACCGTAACTTCCTGCGCACCGATGCCACCTCCATCGTCCCGGTGGGCCGGCCGGCCGCGTTCGCCGAGGTCAAGATCTTCGACGCCGAGGATCGCGAGGTGGCCGTACGGGAGACCGGGGAGATGCGGATCCGGGCGGCCAGCGTGTTCTCCGGCTACTGGAGCCAGCCGGAGGTGACCCGAGCGGTTCTCAAGGACGGCTGGCTCCGGCTCGGTGACATGGCCTGGCGGGACGAGCGCGGCTACCTCTACCTCGCCGACCGGGCGCAGGGCGTCATCCGGTCGGGGGCGCAGAACGTGTATGCCGGTGAGGTCGAGGCGGTGCTGCAGGCCTGCCCCGGCGTGGCCCGCGCCGCGGTGATCGGCGTGCCGCACGAGCGGTTCGGCGAGTCGGTCAAGGCGCTGGTGCGGCGGGCGCCGGATGCGGCGCTGACGGAGCAGCAGGTCCTCGACTACTGCGCCGAACGGCTGGCCGGATACAAGCGGCCACGCGAGGTGGAGTTCGTGACCGACCTGCCGGTCGACGAGGGCGGCAAGATCAGGAGGGCCGAGCTGAAGCGCGTCACGGGGACGCGGCTGCTCGGCGAGGTGACCACCGGCGGCGACGCCGCGGCGAAGGAGTTCAGGCGATGAGCGCGAACAAGGTGACGACCCCCGAGGAGGCGGTCGCCGGCATCCCCGACGGAGCCACGATCGCGCTGGGCGGCGTGCACTCCCACAACGGCCCGATGGCGCTGGTGAACGCGCTGATCCGGCGCGGGGTCAGGGACCTGGAGCTGATCCCGACGCCGAGCGCGGGTGCGCCCGTGGACATGCTCATCGCCGCCGGGTGTGTCAAACGGCTGCACGTGTCCTATGTCGGGCTGGAGTTCCTCGGCATGGCGCCGAACTACCGCCGGGCCGCGGAGAGCCAGTCGATCGAGATCGTCGAGGGGGATGAGGCGTACATCGTCTACGGCTTCCGCGCCGGCGCCAGCATGCTGCCGTTCCTGCCGCTTCCCCCGCTGTACGAGGGCACCGACCTGCCCAAGGTCAACAAGAACGTCCGGACGACGACCGATCCGTACACCGGGCGTACCGTGACCACGATTCCCGCGCTGCGGGCGGACTACGGACTGTTCCACGCGCAGGTCACCGACCGGAAGGGCAACGCGCAGATCTTCGGCCAGCGGCGGTTCGAGGACGTGATGGCGAAGGCGAGCGACCACGTCATCATCAGCTCGGACGAGATCCTGGACGAGTACGCTCCGGCCCCCGACCCGCGCCTGGTGTCCATCCCCGGCGCGATCGTGGACATCGTCGCCCACGCGCCCTACGGTTCGCATCCGCTGTCCTCCCCGGGACACTACGCCTACGACCGGCAGCGGCTGGTGGAGTACCGGGATCTCGCCGCCCAGGACCGGACCAAGGAGTACCTGGACGAGTACGTGTTCGGGGTCGAGGACCACCAGGAATATCTGGACAAGGTGGGCGCCCGGCGGCTGCTGGGTCTCCAGCAGACGTTCCGCTGAGCGGGGCCGGCGCGGGTCCCGGGCCGGGGGCCTACCAGGAGTAGGCCTCCGGCGCGGGGCCCGGGCCGGGGAAGATGGCGTCGAGGCGGTCGAGCGTCTTGTCGTCCAGGGTCACCTCGAGGGCGTGGGTGGAGGCGTCGAGCTGGGTCAGGGTGCGCGGCCCGATGATCGGCGCGGTCACGCCGGGACGGCCCAGCAGCCAGGCCATCGCGACGTCGGCGGGGCTTTCGCCGAGCTCGTCGCACAGGTCCTCGAAGGCCTGGACGGCGGCGCGGTGCCGGTCCAGCTTGGCCAGTCGCTTGCCTCGGTGGGTGGCCACGTTGGCGCCGGGCAGCGGGGCGCCCATCCGGTTCTCCCGCTCCTTGCGCAGGATCCCGCCGAGCAGGCCGGCGTCGAGCGGCGACCACGGCATCATGCCGACGCCGTAGTGCGCGCAGGCGGGCAGGACTTCCAGCTCGGCGGTGCGTTCGAGCAGGTTGTAGATGGTCTGCTCGCTGACGAGGCCCGGGTGACCGCGCCGGGCGGCGGCTTCCTGCCCGGCGGCGATGTGCCAGCCGGCGTGGTTCGAGGACCCGACGTAGACGATCTTGCCCTGGGTCTTGAGGACGTCCATCGCCTCCCAGATCTCCTCCCACGGGGTCGATCGGTCGATGTGGTGCATCTGGTAGATGTCGATGTAGTCCGTGTTCAGCCGCCGTAGCGACGCCTCGCAGGCACGCCTGATGTGCAGCGCGGACAGGCCGGCGTCGTTCGGCCAGGCGGACATGCGGCCGTACAGCTTGGTGCTGAGCACCGTGCGTTCGCGGCGGCCCCCGCCGGTGGACAGCCACCGGCCGATGATCTGCTCGGTCAGTCCTTCGCCGAACTGCCAGCCGTACACGTCGGACGTGTCGATCAGGTTGATCCCCAGCTCGTGGGCGCGATCCATGATCTGGAACGCGTCCTCCTCAGTGGTCTGGGTGCCGAAGTTGTCCGTGCCGAGCACCAGACGGCTGACGGTCAGACCGCTGCGACCGAGATGGCTGAACTCCACGAGATCTCCAAATTCCATTTATCGGACGATGAGTCCTATATTTGAATTTATGATGGTAGCGTTCCGGTGCAGACGAGGTAAAGAGCGCTGGTCCGGCAGGCAGTCACGGTTCTGGCCGCATGTGTACCTGGGCCATGGCACAGATCTGCCCAAGGAGATTCCTCGATGAGCACCAACCTGTCCGAGCACATCGCCGTCGCGGAGTTGCCGGCGGCGCACAGCTTCGCCGGAGGGGCGCTCCGCGGTGGCGGAGGAGCGGTCTTCCCGACCTGTCATCCGGGTGACGGCTCGCTGATCGCACAGGTCGAGGCGGCCACGGCCGGGTTCGTCGACGAAGCCGTCGCGGGCGCGGTCGCGGCTCAGCCTGCCTGGGCGCGCACCTCCCCGCACGAACGCGCGCGGATCCTGCGCACGGCCGCCGACCTGATCGAGGCGCGGGCCGCACGACTCGTCCACCTGATCGCGCTGGACAACGGCAAGACGCCGGCGGAGGCGCGTGGCGACGTCTTCGTGGCGGCGGCCCACCTGCGTGCCGCCGCGGGGTGGGCCGCCACCCTTGAAGGCAGCACCCTGCCGGCGGACGGCTCCACGCTGCGGATGACCTTCCGGGAGCCGGTGGGGGTGGTGGCGGCGGTCATCCCGTTCAACACCACGTTCATGTTCGCGGCGCAGAAGGCCGGCCCGGCGCTGGCGGCGGGCAACGCGATCGTGATCAAGTCCCCTGAGCTCAGCCCGCTGGCGGCGCCCGTGTTCGCCGAGATCCTCACGGCTGCCGGACTCCCCGGTGGCCTCGTTCAGGTGCTCCAGGGCGCGGGAGAGGTCGGCCGTCGGCTGGTCGAGCATCCCGGGGTGAACATGGTGTCGTTCACCGGCAGCACCGCGGTCGGCCGGCAGGTGATGGCCTCGGCGGCGGACGGGATGAAACGCGTGCTGCTGGAACTCGGCGGCAAGTCCGCGAACATCGTCTACGCCGACGCGGACCTGGACGCCGCCCTGCACGCCACGGTCGGCGGCATCTTCCGCAACGCCGGGCAGCGATGTTTCTCCGGCTCCCGGCTCCTGGTCGAGGAGCCGATCGCGGACGCGTTCGCCGAGCAGGTCGCCGACGTGGCGCGCTCGATCAGGGTCGGCGACCCGTTCGCGCCGGACACCCAGCTGGGCGCGCTGATCTCGGTCGGCGAGGCCGACAGGGTCCGCGCGATGGTCGACACGGCGGTGGAGCAGGGAGCGCGCGTCCTGGCGGGCGGCGGCCGGCCGCCCGGCGTCCATCCCGGCGGCGCGTTCGTCGCGCCGACCGTGCTGGAGATCCCCTCCGGGCTGCCGCGCGTGCCCGCCATCGTGTACGACGAGGTCTTCGGGCCGGTGCTCACGGTCCAGCGGTTCAGCGGCGCGGAGCAGGCCGTCGCGCTCGCCAACGACTCGCCCTTCGGCCTGGTGGGCGGCTGCTGGACCCGTGAACTGGACCGGGCGCTGACGACCGCCAGAGCGGTGCGATCGGGCTATTTCTGGATCAACTCGTACGGGGCACTGGCGCTGGACGCCCCCATCGGCGGCGTCGGCCTGTCAGGTGTCGGCCGCGAGCTCGGCCGGGTGGGGCACGAGGCCTACACGGAGCTCAAGACGGTGATCGTGGACACCGCCGCGGCCGACGCGCCCCGCTGGTACTGACCTTCAGCCCGACCCCAGGAGTGATCCATGTACGAGCACTACCGAGGCGCCGTCGTACGGGAGGCGCACGGGCCACTGAGCTTCGAGGACATCCCGCTGCGGGACCTGACCGGCGACGAGGCGCTGATCAGGGTGACCGCCTGCGGGCTGTGCCACAGCGACGTGCACTTCATGCACGGCACGTCGGGAACGGACTTCCCCTACCTGGTCGGCCATGAGGTGGCCGGCGTCGTCGAGGCTCTGGGGCCGGACGCGACGGGCGTCGCGCCGGGTGAGAGCGTCGTCGTCGCGCCGATGGTGGCCTGCCGGGACTGCAAGCACTGCCGTTCGGGACGGCCGGAGGCGTGCGCGTCGAAGCTGCCGCGCCGGCCGGAGGTCACCCTCGGCGACGGCGCCGCCGCGACTCCGGTGCTCGGCGTCGGCGGCCTGGCCGAACGGGTCATCGTCCCCGCCCGGCAGGCGATCGCGATCGACCCGCGGGTGCCGCCGCCCATCGCCGCGCTGCTCGGCTGCGGCGTGCCCAGCGGCTTCGGCGCGGCCGTCAACACCGCGGAGACCGGGCCGGTCGACGACGTGGTGGTCATCGGCTGCGGTGGCGTGGGGATCGCGGCCATCGCCGGGGCTGCGTACGCGCGGGCGCGGCGGATCATCGCGATCGACACCAATCCCGGCAAACTCGCCGTCGCCGAACGGTTCGGCGCCACCCACCTCATCGACGCGTCCCAGGAGGGCCCCGGCGAACGCGTCCGCGGGTTGACCGACGGCCTGGGCGCGGACGTCGTCCTGGACGCGGTCGGCGGGCCCGCGACCTTCGCGACGGCCGACGGCCTGCGGGCCCCCGGCTCGCGCCTGGTGATCGTCGGCGCCCCCAAGCAGGGCGACGTGGCCGAGGTGCCGCTGCGCCGGCTGTTCCTGACGGGAGGGTCGATCAGGGTCTCCATCTGGGGAGACTGCGTCGCGGCACGGGACCTGCCGCTGCTCGCGAACCTTTATCTGGAGGGCCGGCTGCCGCTGGACGAGTACGTCTCGGGGACGTTCGAGCTCGCCGACGCGCAGAAGGGTTACGACCGGCTGCTGGCAGGAGAGGCGCTGCGCAGCGTGGTCGTTCCCTGAGGTCGTGGTTGACAAGTTGACATCCACGGCCGGACAATCAATTCAAATTCCGGACTACTTGTCCGATAATTGACACACACTGAGGATCAGATGATGGCGACAGCCGATCTCCGCGCACCGCGCTCGCTCAACCACATCGCCTATCCGACGTGGGACTCCCAAGCCACGCACGACTTCTACACCGAGGTCCTCAAGTGCGAGCTGCTCACCGCGATCCAGCTGGACGAGGTGCCTTCCAACGGAGCCCGCACGCCCTACCTGCACACCTTCTTCGGGCTCGGCGACGGCAGCGCCATCGCCTTCTTCGAGGTCGACGACATGCCCAACCCCGGACCCGACTCGGTGCCCTCATGGGTGCGGCACATCGCGCTCAACGTCGACTCCATGGAGGAGCTCTACGAGTGGAAGGCGCACTTCGCGGCCAAGGGCGTGGAGACGGTGGGCATCGTCGACCATGACGGGGTCTGGGAGTCGCTGTACCTCTTCGACCCGAACGGGATCCGGGTCGAGCTGACGTTCCAGACCCGCCCTCTCGACGACGCCGACGCGCGCGCGGGCGCCGAGACGCTGCGGAAGTGGACCGCGCGCGGGTAGCGCACGACCCGCCGATCCCACCCCTGCCTCATCCGCGCTGATCAGGAGCCGCCCCGTGCTGTCCCGCGAACTACTCCCCATACCGATGACGCCTGGTGGACGCCTGGACATCAACTCCGGCGTCGCCCGGATGAGCGGGAAGATCTGGGCCACCCTCTGGAAGAACGATCTGCGGACGCCGTCGACCGCCGTGCTGATCGTGCACCCGGCGTCCAACTTCATCGGTCACTACGCCCTGGAAGAGCTCGCAGCACGGGGGGTGGCCGCGGTCGGGCTCGCCACGCGTTACGTCGGCAACGACTCCGCGCTCATCATGGAGAACTGCCTCCTGGACATCGGCGCGGCGATCCGCCACCTTCGCGAGCTGGGCTATCAGCGGGTCGTCCTGGTCGGAAACTCCGGCGGCGGCGGGCTCGCCGCGCTCTATCAGGCGCAGGCGGAGAACCCCACCATCACCCACACCCCGGCCGGCGACCCCGTCGACCTGGCCGGGGTCGGGCTCATCCCGGCTGACAAGATCGTCATGGCCATGGCGCACCCCGGCCGTGCGGTCGTCTACACCGAAGGGCTCGACCCGGCCATCACCGACGAGCAGCGGCCCTTCGACCGGGACGCCTCGCTCGACATGTTCGATCCTGCCAACGGCCCGGCCTACGGCGAGGAGTTCGTCGAGCGTTACCGCCTCGCCCAGATCGACCGCAACCGCCGGATCACCGCCTGGGCGAGCGAGCAGATAGAAGCGCTGCGCGGGTACGTCCGCGAGTCGGCGGGGGAGAAGGTGGCCCCCGACGACCTCCCCTTCGTCGTGCACGGCACGGCAGCCGACCCGCGCTTCCTGGACCTGACCCTCGACCCGTCCGACCGGCGGGCCGGCACTCTGTGGGGCAGCCCCTGGGCGGCCAACTTCCGGCCGGCGTCGCTGGGCCACCTCACCAGCCTGCGGTCCTGGCTGAGCCAGTGGAGCTACGACCACAGCCGGGCCAACGCCTACGTCGCCCTCCCAGAGGTGCAGGCGCCGGTCATGGTCATCTACGGATCAGCCGACTGCGCGGCCTTCCCCAGCCACGCCCGCACCATGTACGAGGCCGTCGCGCACGACAGGCGTGAGCTGGTCGAGATCAAGGGAGCGGACCACTACTTCCAGGGCCGCCCCGATCTGGCCAGGATCATGTGCGACCACATCGCCGAGTGGAGCAAGTGATGGGCATCCTCGACGTGGCCGTGGTCGGCGCAGGCCCGGTCGGGCTCACCGCGGCCCTTGCCCTGGCCAGGCGCGGCGCGTCCGTCACCGTCTTCGAGCAGGCCGACCGGCTCAGCACCGAGTGGCGGGCCTCGACCTTCCACCCGCCGACGATCGAGATCGCCCGCGACCTCGGCGTCGTCTCCACGATGCTGGAGGCCGGCATCGTCGCGCGGAAGTACCAGGTGCACGATCGCCGCGACGGCCTGATCGCGGAGTTCGACTTCGGCATGCTCGCCGACGAGACCGCCTATCCCTTCAGATTGCAGCTCGAACAGTACAAGTACACACAAATCATCAAGGATGCGATCAACGCATGCCCCGCCCCTGTCGACGTACGGCTGGCCATGGGTGTGACGGACGTGAGCCAGGACGAGGACGGCGCGGTGCTGAGCACCGCCTCGGGAGAGCGGGTCGCGGCCCGCTGGGTGCTCGCCGCCGACGGCGCGCGCAGCACCATCCGCAAGGCGCTCGGAAGCTCGTTCGAGGGGCTCACCTACGAGCACCGCTACCTGGTGCTGAGCATCGACTATCCGGTGGAGACGCTGCTGCCGGGCATCTGTGACGTCAACTACATCGCCGACCCGGTGGAACACCTGCTGATCCTCCGGGTGCCGGACGTCTGGCGGATCGTCGTCTCGGTGCCGCCGCACGTCACCACCGATGAGGCCCTCTCCGACCGGTACGTCGCGGACCGGCTGCGGGGCGTCTTCGGCGACCATCCCGAATTGCCGCTGCGCGAACGGAAGATCTACTCCGTGCACCAGCGGGTGGCCGACACCTTTCGCAAGGACAGGGTGCTGCTGCTCGGCGACGCGGCGCATGTCAACAGCCCGATGGGCGGCATGGGCCTCAACGGCGGCATTCACGACGCCTTCGACCTGTCCATCCAGCTCAGCGCGGTGCTCCGCGGCGAGGCCGGCGCCGACGTGCTGGACGCCTGGGCGCACCGCAGGCGCAAGGCCGCCGTCGAGGCGGTGCAGGAGCTCACGCACCGCACGACCACGGCCATGGCGGAGCAGGACGAGTCGGAGCGACGCAAGTTCCAGCTGCAGATGTCGGAGATCGTGGCCGATCCGCTGCGGGCGCACGACTGGATGATGGACGCCGCGATGATCTCCAACGTACGCGCCCACGACCTGCCGCCGCGGGCCGGATGACCGGCGTACCGAAGGAGGGCCGATGGACTTCGAGCTGAGTGACGAGCAGCGGGACATCCGCGACACCGTGCGCGCCTTCGTCACCAAGGAGATCCTCCCGTTGGAGGAGGACTTCCTCCGGCTGGTGCGCGACGGCGGCGCGCGGCTGCCCCGGGACGAGGAACGCCGGCTGCGCGCCAAGGCACGCCAGTTCGGCTTCTGGGGGCTCAGCACACCCGAGGAGTACGGCGGGATGGCGCTTCCGGCGGTCACCCAATCGCTGATCCACGCCGAGCTGGCGAAGACCTGCGTGCCCTTCCGCTTCGGCGGGGAGGCCGACAACATCCTGTACGGCGCGGACGCGGCCCAGCAGGAGGAGTACCTGAAGCCGACGATCGAGGGCGAGCGCCTCGGCTGTTTCGCGCTGACCGAGCCGGGCGCGGGGTCCGACGCCGGGGCGATCAGCACCTACGCGCGGCGGGACGGCGACGACTGGCTGATCAACGGCGAGAAGACCTTCATCAGCAACGGCCACGAGGCCGACTACGCGATCGTCATCGCGCTCACCGACAGGGACAAGGGCGCCCGCCACGGCGCGACCGCGTTCCTCGTCGACCGGGAGGCCGGCTGGACCTCCTCGCCGATCAGCACGATGGGCAGCTGGCACCAGCCCGCGTCGCTCACCTTCGACGACGTACGGGTGCCGGCCGACAAGGTCCTCGGCGAGGTCGGCGGCGGGTTCCAGCTGGCCATGCGGTGGGTCGGCAAGGGCCGCTACGTGATCTCCGCGCAGTGTGTCGGCATCGCCGAGCGCTGTCTGCGGATGGCGGTGGACTACGCTGGCCTGCGCGAGACATTCGGCCGCAAGATAGGCCAGAACCAGGCGATCCAATGGATGATCGCCGACTCCGAGACCGAGCTCGAAGCGGCCCGCTGGCTGGCCCTCCGGGCCGCCTGGGACGTTGACCGGGGGGCCGACGCCAGACACGCGTCGGCCATGGCGAAGCTCTTCTGCACCGCGATGGTCGGCCGAGTCGTGGATCGGGCACTCCAGATCCACGGCGGGATGGGCTATACCAAGGAACTTCCCCTTGAAGGCTGGTATCGCGCCATCCGGGCGATGCGCATCTTCGAAGGCACCGATGAGGTGCAGCGGCTCATCCTTTCGCGCGACCTGTTGCGCGGCCATACCCGAATCGGAGGCCACCTTGCCTGACTCCACCGACCGCACAATGGGCGTTGCCACGGCCCTTCGCGCCGCTGCCGAAGTGGTGGGCGACCGGCCCGCGGTGATCCAGGGTGACCGGTCCGTCGGCTACGCCGAACTGGACGCCCGCTCCTCGCGGCTCGCCGGGGCGCTGGCGGAGCGCGGGGTCGGCCCCGGCTCGACCGTCGCGATCTCCCTGTACAACTCGTTCGCGTACCTGGAGATCATGTACGCCGTGTTCAAGCTGGGCGCGCAGCCGGTCAACATCAATTACCGCTATCTCGCCCCAGAGCTGCACTACGTGCTCAACTACACCGATGCGGCCGCTTTCGTCTATGACACCAGCCTGGCCGCCCAGGTCCGGCAGATAGACGGCGACCTTCCCAAACTGGGCCTGTTCCTGGAAGCCGGATCGGCCACCGAGCCGCTCGCGCCGGCGGTGTCCTTCGAATGGGCGGCCGAGCACGGCCCGGTCCACGAGGAGATCGACACCGACTCGCCGCACGGCATCATCCTGCTCACCGGCGGCACGACCGGCCGGCCGAAGGGCGTCGTCTGGGACCGTGACGGGCTGCTGGGCATCATCGCCTCGGTCTTCCGCCAGCACGGTCTCCCGGCGCCGCAGACGCCGAGCGACGTGCGGGCGCGGGTCCGGGAGCTGCACGAGAGGGGCCTCGCCCCCACCGTGCTGCCGATGTCGCCGCTCATCCACGGCACCGGCCTGCTGCAGACGCTGCGCAGCCTGTACGGCGGTGGCACGATCTGCTTCTGCACCTCCAAGTCCCTCAACGCGGACGAGGTGTGGCGGACCGTCCAGCAGCACGCGGTCACCGACATGGTCATCGTCGGCGACGCGTTCGGCCGCCCCCTGGTGGACTCCCTGGCCGCCGCCGAGAGCTCCGGGCACCCGTACGACATCCGCAGCCTGCGTACCATGACCAGCTCCGGCGTCATCTGGAGCGCCGACGTCAAGCGCCGGCTGCTGCGGTACGGCAACGACCTGACCCTGATCGACAACATCTCCGCCTCCGAAGGCGGCCCGTTCGGGACGGCCGCGGCACGCTCGGAGTCCGACCTGGCGGACGGGCGGTTCACGCTGGCCCCCGTGGCCCGGATCCTCGACGAGAACGACCAGGACATCAAGCCGGGCACCGGTCAGATCGGCATCCTGGCCAGCGCCGGACCGCAGCCGGTCGGGTACCTCAAGGACCCGGAGCGGACGGCCAGGGTCTGGCGGGTCGTCGACGGCGTCCGCTACTCGGTGCCGGGGGACCTCGCCTCGCTGGACGCGGACGGCAAGCTGATCCTGCTCGGCCGGGGCGACGGCGTGATCAACACCGGGGGCGAGAAGGTCTTCCCCGAGGAGGTCGAAGAGGCGCTGCTGACGCACCCGAAGGTCACCGACGCGGTCGTCGTCGGCGTCCCGGACCCGCGCTGGGGCCAGATCGTGGTGGCCGTCGTCGCCCCGGCGAGCGCCCTCGCCGACGTCGGGGACGAGACGCTGAGCGGCCTCGTGGCCGAGCGGCTCGCCGGATACAAGCGCCCGCGCCGGGTCGTCCGGGTCGACTCGCTCCCCCGGAGCCCGGCCGGCAAGATCAACCGCGTGTCGGCCCGTGAAGTGGCCACCCGCTACCTGCAAGCAGAGGAGACAGCGTCGTGACCGGCATACCGTTCCCGATCGAGCAGGGCCACGTGCGGGCCTTCGCTCGCGCCCTGGGCGAGGACGCCGACGTGGTCCCCCCCACCTTCCCGATCGCCTTCGCCCAGTTCGACCCGGACTGGGGGCTGCGGATGCGCCCCGGCGCGCCCTGGAACGGCTCCGGGGCCGGGCCCGGCGTGTCATCGGGCGGAGGCGGCGGCCTGCACGCCGAGCAGGAGTTCGAGTACTTCCGCCCGATCCGGGTCGGCGAGACGCTGACGGCCCGCAAGCGCGAGGGCCGGACGTGGAGCAAGACCGGAGGGCGCGGCGTCCTCAACTTCGCCGAGCGGCACGTCGACTTCTTCGACGCCGACGAAGAGCTGGTCGCCCGCTCGACCACGGTCTCGGTTACGGTCACCCCCAAGACCGGCGACACCCCGGAGGCGGGCCGATGACCGTGACAGCCGGCCAGGAAGTACGTCAGGTCGTCGTGACGGACCTCAAACGCACGCAGATCGTGATGTACGCCGGCGCCGGCGGAGACTTCAACCCGCTGCACACCGACGAGCCGTTCGCCACCCGGATCGCCGGCCACCCGACCGTCATGGCCCACGGGATGCTCACCATGGGCCTGGCCGGCCGCGTGCTGACCGACTGGTTCGGGCACGAGAACATCCGGCGTTACCGGGCCCGGTTCAAGGCGCCCGTCTGGCCCGGCGACACCATCACCGCGACGGCGACCGTCACCTCGGTGGACACGGTCGACGGGCAGCGGCGCGCCGAGCTCACCCTCTCGGCGGTGAACGCGGCGGGCGTGGAGGTGCTGTCCGGCAGCGCCACCGCGATCGTCGCCGACCAGGGGGAGCAGGCGTGATGGACATCACCGCGCTCGACGCGATCGACGTGCACACCCACGTGCAGATCTCCGTCCACGACACTCCGGGATCCGGTGACGACACGTTCTCGGCGATGGCCGACTACTTCAAGGCCGGTGCGGTCCGGAAGTTCACCGTGCCCATGATCGCCGAGTACTACCGCGAGCGGAACATGGCGGCGATCGTGTTCGGCGTCGACTCCATGCACGTCAGCGGCAAGGAGCAGTCTCCCGGCAACGAGGAGATCGCCGAGCAGGCGGCACTGCACAGCGACGTGCTCATCCCGTTCGCGAGCGTCGATCCGCATCGCGGCGCGGCGGGCGTGCGGGCGGCGCGGCGGCTGATCGAGGAGTACGGCGTCCGCGGCTTCAAGTTCCATCCCACCTCGCAGGGCTTCTTCCCGAACGACCGGATGGCCTATCCGCTCTATGAGGTCATCGCCGGGCACGGGCTGACCGCGCTCTTCCACACGGGCCAGACCGGCGCGGGCGCGGGCACCCCGGGCGGCGGCGGGCTGCGGTTGAAGTACTCCAACCCGATGCACATCGACGACGTGGCCGTCGACTTCCCCGACCTGCAGATCATCCTCGCGCACCCGTCGTTCCCCTGGCAGGACGAGGCGCTGTCGGTCGCCATGCACAAGCCGAAGGTGTACATCGACCTGTCCGGGTGGTCGCCGAAGTACTTCCCGCCACAGCTGGTGCAGTACGCGAACACGCTGCTCAAGGACAAGGTGCTCTTCGGCTCGGACTTCCCGATGATCACCCCGGAGCGCTGGCTGGCCGACTTCGCCAAGATCGCCATCCGGGACGAGATCCGCCCGAAGATCCTCAAGGGGAACGCGGCCAGACTGTTCGGGCTCGGTTAGGGAGGCCGCGATGCACTGCACAGGTCCCTTCGACAGGACCGTCGACGTGGTCGTGCTCGGTCTGGGTGACGCGGGCGCGGTCGCCGCGGTGACCGCGCACGGCGAGGGCGCCGAGGTGCTCGTCATCGAGAAGCAGCGGGCCGACGACCACCGGCCCAACAGCCGCTACGCCGCCGGCTACTTCCTCGTGCCGCAGGACGTGGACGGCGCGGTGGAGTACCTGTCCGCGATGTACGCGGTCAACGGCGAACTGCCCCTGATCGATCCCGGCCTGATCCGCACCTGGGCAGAGGAGACGGCGGCCAACCCGGCCTGGCTCGACGCGCACGGCGGCGCGTACCAGAAGACGAACATCCGTGGCGAGCACCCCTCTCTGCCTGGTCACGAGTCGATCAGGGTCTACAAGGCGCAGCCCGCCAGCGCCCCCGACGGCTACACCGGCTGCCCGATGCACGGCTTCCTCCGGAGCCTGGTGGCCGAGCGCGGGATCGAGGTCCGGTACGCCACGGCGGCCAAGAGACTGCTCACCGACGACCGCGGCGCGGTCGTCGGGGTGGAGACCGAAGGCGCGGACGGAGCCCAGCGGATCGGCGTGCATCGCGGCGTCGTACTGGCGGTCGGCGGTTACGAGGCCAGCGAACGGCTCAAGAAGCACTACCTGCCGGTCACTCCAGTGCATTTCTACGGCACCGAGCACAACACCGGGGACGGCATCACCATGGCGGCCGATATCGGCGCGGAGCTGTGGCACATGAATGTCTGGCCAGGTCATTTCGTGGCGAGATTCCCTGGTGCCGGGTACACCGGGGGAACGGCCGTCGACCTGTGGGGATCAGGCCGGTTCGGACCGGCCGAGGGCGTCACGCCCCCCGGTTCCATCTTCGTCGACGGGTCGGGCCGGCGATTCATCCGCGAGCCGGGCAAGCAGCACACCGCCCATCTGTCGCTTTTGGCAATGGACGCTGATCAGCTGACTTACCCCCGGATTCCGACGTGGTGGATATTCGATCAGGCACGTTTCGAGCGGGCGACGCTGGTCCCCACCTACTCGGGCCCCGCCGGACCGGTCCAGGACTACACCTGGAGCGCGGACAACGTGGCCGAACTGCGGCGCGGCTGGATCCAGTCGGCCGAGTCGATCCCCGTGCTGGCCCGCGCCTGCGGGCTCGACCCGGAGACGCTGGAGCGGACGGTCTCCCGCTACAACGAGCACTGCGCGGCGGGCGTCGACGCCGACTTCGGCCGCGACCCCGGCACGCTCACGCCGATCAGCGGTGATCGCTATTTCGCGGTTCCACTGTGGCCGGGCGGCTCGCATACCGCGGGCGGGCCGCGCCGTGACGCGAAAGCGCGGGTGGCCTCGATTCACGGAGGTTGGATAGACAATCTGTACTCCGCAGGTGAGCTAGGATCAATGCACGGCCTGCTTTATCCGACGGGTGGCGGCAGTATCGCCGAATGTCTCGCGTTCGGCCGGATCGCTGGGCGTAATGCCGCAGCAAACCGGACCGTCGGAAGTTGACTCTCATGCGAGTGATAACAGGCCTGATCAAAATCAGCATAATGCGCGTTGTAAAAACTGACAGCGGTAGGGATGGCTTGACGTGAGCACTGGTGATCGCGCCGGGGACAGCGGGAGTCAGGGCAACGGGTCCCAGACCTTGGATCGGGGTCTGAAACTGTTGGAGCTGCTCGCCGTGGAGGACCGTGACATGACCGTCGCGGAGCTGGCCACGTCGTTGGGCATGCACCGCCAGGCGGTCTATCGGCTGCTCACCACGCTCCGCAACCACCGCCTCGCCGCCGAGGGCAGCTCGGGCCGCTACCGGCTCGGGCTGGGCGTGATCCAGCTGGCCAGACAGGCCAACCCGCAGCTGCGGCGCGCGGTCGTCCCCTACCTGCGGACGCTGGCCGAGGAGCTCGGCGTCACCACGCAGTGCGTCGTGTCGGAGGGCGCCGACGCCGTGGTGCTGGCGGTGGTCGAGCCGTCCGACGCGGTCTTCCACCTGTCCCAGCGCAGCGGCGCCCGCCATCCGCTCGACCAGGGGGCCAGCGGTCTGGCCATCATGCTGGCCAGACCGCCCGAGACCGACGACCCGGCCGGGGTGGTCGAAGCGCGGGAGCGCGGATACGCGGTGTCACGCGGAAACCTGACACCGGGCGCGGTCGGCATAGCGGTGCCGCTCTACGACCGTGACGGGCAGTCGCTGGAGGCAAGTCTCGGCATAGTGTCGATGGTCGACCTGGACGTCGAGCGCACCGCCAAACGCCTGCTCGCCACCGCGGAGCAGATCACCGCCCGCGTGTAGCGGTCCGAGCCGAACCCGCGGGCGGCCCGCGGACGAGTCCGAAGACGCTGAAGAACGGCGACTTAATTGGCGCAATGGCGATTCTGAACGACCGGACTCTCTCCGTCAAATGACCGAGATTGACATACCGAAATCCGCTGTGTCGTTCGCTGCCCCGCGCTGATCGACCCGGAGCGGGCACCGTTCACGTCCATGGCCTAGAGGTCAGTCCCCTTCCAGCCCGTTCAGCGTCATGTCGCGGACCACGTCGAGCAGCGGGCGCAGCAGTGGAGAGCCGGCGTTGGCGGTGCGCCACAGGACGACCTCGTGTGTTTCGTGGTGGATGTCGGCGACCGGCCGCCAGACGGCCGGGCCGAGGGCCAGGTTCGCGGCGTGGGTCTCGGGCAGGAACGTCAGGCCGTCGCCGGCCGCCACCAGCGTGATGATGGCCTCCAGGTCGGTGACGTGGGTACGGATGTCCGGGTGCACGCCGCGCGCCCGTACCGTGGCGAGCAGGTCGTCGTGCGGCCGGGGATTGAGGATCCAGGGCTGGAGCAGTACGACCTGTTCGTGGAAGTCCTCGACGCGGAGCACGTCGCGGGCGGCGAGCGGGTGGTCGTGCGCCAGGACCGCGCCGAGCCGGTTCCGGGCGATGACGGCCGAGGCCAGCGCCGGGTCGTCGGGCCGGTGGAAGCCGTAGCCGAGCGCGATCTCCCCGGAGCGCAGCGCCTCCCGCTGTTCGGCTCGCTCGTCGTGGAGATCGACGGTCGCGAGGTCCGCCGCGCCTACTCCGCCACCTCGGTCCCCGGCGCGAAGACGCTCACGCTCACCGTCAAGCGCGACGGCCTCTGCTCGTCCTACCTCAACGATCGGGTGCGTGCCGGCGCCCGGATGCGCGTACGTGGTCCGTCCGGAACGTTCCACGTGGCCGAGCCGGCGGCGAAGGGCGCACAGTACGTGCTGATAGCGGCCGGCAGCGGCATCACGCCGATGATGAGCATCATCCGTACCGTGCTCGCCTCATCGCCGGACGCCACGATCACGCTGCTCTACGGCAACCGGACCGAGGCGGACATCATCTTCGCCCGGCAACTGGCCGCGCTGTGCAAGGCCCACCCCGGCCGGCTCACCGTGCACCACGTGCTGTCCAAGCCCGCCCCCGGCTGGCGCGGCCGCACCGGGCGCATCGGGCCGGACCTACTTCGCTACGCGGATCGCGCCCACTACTACGTGTGCGGGCCGGCGGGCATGCTGACCAGTGTCCGCGAGACGCTCACCGCCCTCGGCGTACCGCCGGAGCGCCTGCACGAGGAGCGCTTCGCCACCGCGCCCGCCACCGCGCCCGCCACGGCGCAGACCACCGTCCAGACCATGACGGTGGAGGGCGTCGGCGAGGTGATGGTCGCGGCCGAGCAGACGTTGCTGGACGCCGGGCTCGCCGCGGGCGTCGCGATGTCCTCTTCGTGTACGGTCGGCAGCTGCGGCGAGGGCAAAGTGAACCTGCTGCGCGGCGACGTGGAGACCATGGACGCCCCCGGCCTGGAGCCCGGCGAGATTCTCGCCTGCGCCTCCCGCCCGCTCACCGAGGTCACGATCGCCACGGCCGCGATCAGCGGAGTGTGACGTCAGGCCGCTTCCGCAGCTTCCCCGGATCGGCACGACCCGCTCGCGGCCGCGAACCGACGAGAAGCGGTGACCTCGGTGCCTGCAGTGTGGCGAAGGCGAGCAGTGGGTGTGCGCTTCCTCAGGCCGGCCCGACGCCCAGGGCCCGGCGGATGGTGGCGGGGTCGTCCAGGGTGTCGAGCATGGCGCGGGCGAGGTCGCCCCGGGTCAGGCTCCAGCCGGGGAGGTTGGCCTCCATCGCCGTACGGTAGCGGCCTGAGGGTGGGTCGTCGGTGAGGTAGGGCGGTCGCAGCACCGTCCAGTCGGTGTCGCCTGCCGCGAGGACGTGCTCCATGCGCTCCAGATCGCGGTAGACGTGACGATAGATCGTCCGCACCAGAGGCCGGATCGTGAGGCGATGCCACCACGGCTCTCCCGCCCCGCCGCGCAGCACCGGCTGGGCGCTGATGGCGACGATCCTCCGCACTCCTGCCTCGGTCATGGCCTGCGAGATCGCCGCGACCGCGGTCGAGCAGACCGAGGTCGCGGTACGCCCGCGCGGCCCCAGCGCGGACAGAACGGCGTCGTGTCCGGTCAGGAGTGGGACCAGTGACGGGGAGTCGAAGATGTCGGCCACGACGGTGTCCGCGAGATCTCCCCGCGTGCGCACCACCGCCGTCACCTGATGGCCGGCCGCCCGTGCCTGGCCGACCAGTTCGCGTCCCGTGCCGCCGCTGGCGCCGAAGACGACGAGCTTCATCGGGCACCCTCCGCCCGGCTGACCTGGAGCGCATGCTGATGTGACACGCCACCTCCATAGTTCAAATATTTAAACTGTTTGATTTTTTGAACTGTATACTTCCTCCTCATGTCCAGCAACTCCGAGTCGGCCCGGCGCGAGATCCTCGAACTGATCCCGCAGGTGGCCGTCTATTTCCGCCGGCACCCCGCGCCGGGCATGCCCGACGACCTGCGCGCCGTCTTCGAGAGCCACTCCCTCACCCGGCGCCACGGCGCGGTTGTCACGCAGCTCGGCATCGAGTCCCCCCTGACCGTCTCCGAACTGGCCGCCCGGCTGGGCGTCTCCCTGCCCAACGCCAGCGACCTGGTGAGCGACCTGTGTCGGGCCGGCTTGGCCGACCGCGCGCCCGACCCGGCCAACCGGCGGCGTACCCTCGTCCACCTCAGCTCCGAGCACCGCGCTGCCGTGGAGGAGTTCCTTCACATGCGGGCCGCCCCGCTGCTGCGCGCGATGGACACGCTCACGCCGCGGCAGCGGGAGGGTTTCCTGGCCGGGCTACGCGCGTGGGCGGCCGAAGTCGCCGATTGAGGATGAGCCGTTCGGCGTCTGAGAACGCCACCGCCGCCGGTGAGGCCCGCCATCAGCGCGCGTGCCCAGGCATCACGGGCGGTTCGGGCAAGGTGAGGGCCGAGTGGGCCGGTCGCCCCGCTGAGGAGGGGATGGCGGTGAGCTTGCGCAGCTTGTCGTTGCGCTGCTCCAAGGCCTCGGCGGTGGTGGGGAAGAGCGTTGCGCCGCCCTCGCCGACCAGCCCTTGGTTCAGGGTGACGAACTCGCGGGTTCCTTGTTCGTAGGCGGCGAAGCCCGCGGTGTGGTCCCGGCCCGCCAGGGAGTGGGCGAGCATGTACGCGCCGACGAGCGCGAGGCTGGTGCCCTGTCCGGTGAGGAAGGAGGGTGCGTGCGCGGCGTCGCCCACCAGTGCGACCCTGCCGCTGGACCAGCGGGGCATGCGGATCTGGGCGACGGCGTCGAAGAACACGTCGTCCGCGTCGCGCATGGCGGCCAGCATGCCCGGAACCTCCCATCCCGCGTCGGCGAAGACCTCGGCGAGCAGTTTGTGCTGGGCCTCCGGGTTCGGGAAGGCGTCGAACGGCGGTTCCGGCCGGGCGAAGTTCAGGAAGGCGTGCACTTTGTCGTCGTCCCTCGTGGCGTACAGAGCCGCGGCCCGGCCCGGGGTGTTCCACATCACGGTCTCATGGGAGAGCCCGAACGTGTTGCGCATCGTGAACACGGCGAAGCAGTAGCCGAGGTACCGGTGGAACTGCTCCTCCCGGCCGAACAGCATCTCCCGCGTACGGGAGTGCATGCCCTCCGCGCTGAGCACCATGTCGAACCTGCGGCTGCCGCCCCCGTGGAAGGTGACGTCGACCCCGTCGCCGGATTCGTCGAGGGTCTCGATGGAGTCGTTGAACAGGAACTCCGCGTCGTCACGGACCGCGGCGTAGAGCTCCTCGGTCAGGTCGCCGCGCCACAGCTCCAAATCCCGCCCCGCGACGCCGCCGGTGACGTTGTTCGGGTGGATCGAGGCCACCTCGCTGCCGTCCTCGTTCAGGAAGGTGAGCCGCCGCAGGTCGATGTGCGCGTCCTGTAGCCGCGGCAGGATTCCCATCCTCCGGATGACCTCCAGCGCGGTGCCGCGCACGTCGATGGGGTAGCCGCCGGCACGAACCGTGCCCGCTCTCTCCACCACCGTGACGTCGTATCCATAGCGGTTCAGCCAGAACGCGAGGGTGGGGCCCGCGATGCTGGCGCCCGACACCAGGACCTTGCACCTCGGTGCCGTACGGTTGTACGTCATTCTTTGACTCCTTTGTCCAGATTTCGGACGGTCAACAGGGACAGCACCGCGATGGCGCCGCCGATGACGAAGCCGGTGATGAAGGCCGATTCGGTGGGGATGTCCGACCCGGCAGGGATCCCGGCGGTCAGGAAGGCGCCGCCGATCTGCGCGCCCGCGGCGAAGGCGACCACGCGAATCACCAGAAGCAGGCTGGTGGCGGTGCCGGTGTCGCCGTGGCTCACCGCGGTGGCGGTCTTGACGACCACCGCCGTGACGCAGACGCCGCTGGCCAGGGCGACCAGCACCTTGCCGACGACGAGGTGCCAGATCTCGCCGTGGAGGAATACCAGGGCGAGCAGCGCGGTGATCATGAAGATGACTCCGACGGTGACCGCGGGACGCGAGCCGAAACGCCGCACCGCGACCCCGGCGACCGGCCCGGCGACCGCCGCCGCCACGGCCCCGGGCAACAGGTAGAAGCCGATGTCGGTGGCGCTGGCGCCGAAGCCGTACCCGTCGCCGGTCACCGCGAGCAGCTGCGGAACGAGATACATCGACAGCGAGGTGCCCAGGCAGACGGCGAATGTGATCGCGTACGAACTCCAGACCGCCGGCTGCGCGAGCAAGCGCAGATCGACCATCGGCGCCCGGGACCGGCGTTCGACGGCGACCCATCCGGCCACGAGGACGCCCAGGAACACGACGAGGGCGCCGAGCACGATCGGCTGGCTGCCGGCCTCGGGCACGGTCGCGAGCACCAGCATGAGCGTCAGCAGGATGCCGCTCATGAGAAGCAGGCCGGGCCAGTCGATCCTGGAGTCCGGCCGGCCCGGCGGGTCGTCCGGCATCAGCCTGTGGAGGAGCAGAGTCGTCACGGCGATCCCGATCGTCGGGATCGCGAACATCCAGTGCCGGGAAAGCCCCTCCGCGATCGGCCCGGCGATCAGCGTGCCCAGCATGCCGCCGGCCAGGAACGACCCGCTGACCACTCCGATGGCCACCGAGGACTCTCCCTCGGAGAGGTACTTGCGCACCAGGATGAACGAGAGCGGCATCGCGCCCAGCATCGCGCCCTGCAGTACCTGACCGAGCAGCAGCACCGGCAGGCTCGGCGCGAGCGAGGACACCAGGCCACCGGCCACCACCACCCCCATCAGCCGGATCATGACCCGTTTCCCGCCGAAGCGGTCACCGAGGTTGCCCGTGATGGGCAGGAGAAGGGCACCGGTGATGAGCATCGCGATGCTGAGCAGCGCCCCTTCGGCAGGTGTGAGCGACAGTTCGCGCTGCAACAGCGGCAGCGTCGGCGACACCGCCGACTCAAGGGCGCCGGTGGAGGTGGCCAGCATGCCGAGAGCCGCGACGGCGGCCTTCCCGATGCGGAGCGGGGAAGCTTCGGTGGTGCTCATGAACGTCCTCTCCTCGTTGCCGGGCGTGTAGGTCGTCGGCGTGCGTGGCACCGCCGCTTGCCGGGGAGCTCACGCCGGGTGCATGAAGGTCGAGTGCATGAAGTACGCGAAGCGCCCATCCGGCCGTGTACGACGTGCCGAACGTGGCCGACGGGCCGACGCGGTCGCGGTGACGGACACGATCCGGCGGCGCGCAGCACCCGGCAGCCCGTCACGAAGGTGAGAGCGAGCATCAGACCAAGTGGGGTCACATGCCGTCGCACAGCGGGTCGCTCAGCCGAGTGCCGGAGCGGCCACCGGAGGACCGCCGCGGTCCGGGGCACGTCGTGCGGAGAGGATCGTCGGTCGGTGACGGCTGTCGACCGGCCATGTCTTTCACATCCCGTTCTATGGCGCGTGGTGGGTGGCGTGGTGAGCGGCGAGGACGTCGCCGCCGAAGTCGGTCTCCGGGTCCCGCCATACGGCGTGGGCGTGGTTGGCGCCGCGGTGGACGTTGGTCCACTCGACGAGCAGCCGTGGTCCCTGCAGGCGGTAGTAGTGCGGCTCGCCCGCCGTGGTGGAACCGGCCCAGGCGAGGCGTACGGCGTCGAGCGCCGCCGGGTCGTCGTAGCGGGGGAGCGGGGACACCCCGTCCGGGACGCGGCCGAGGTAGGTGCCGAGCAGGGCGCGCAGCAGTTCCCGCTGCGCGGTGTCGAGCTCCGCGCCCGGCACGCCCTTGGGCGTCGGGGTGAGGGCCAGCGCCCGCCGGTCCGCACCGTACAGGCCGGTGGCCGGCTGATCGGCACGGTCGGGGGTGTGCCGGCCGCGGCGCCAGAGTTCACGGCGGGTCAGTACGCGGTCGTCGATCCGGGCGCTGTTGCCCGCCACGACGTCGTTCGGGGGGTGCGCCAGCAGCACCGCGCGGGCGGCGAGCTCGGGGTGCAAGGAGCGGACCAGTTCGCGGGCGAGGTCCTCGGCCGCCCCCAGCGGGCGCAGCGTCGCCCCGCCCAGCAGCGGCGACGCGGCGGGGTCGGCGCCCAGGAAGCACGGCGTGGTGGCGGTGACGCGCCCGTCCACCACGAGGTGGTTGAGCGAGACGTGGTGGCCGCCGAACCGCCATCCCCAGGGCCGCGGCCCGCCGGGCTCGCCGAAGATGCGCAGGTAGTACATGCCGGGGTCGCGGGTACGTTCCCGCCCCCAGTTCACCGAGAAGCCCTCGACGCGGTCGAGTACGTTCTCCAGGCCGAGCACGGTGGCGACGGTGGTGTACCCGGCTTCGGACAGTCCGCTCGCGACCAGCCGCATCACCAGCCGGTGCTGGGCGGGGCGCTGCTGGTGGAAGGTGAGGCCGCCGTGGTCGGTGGGCGTGTAGAACCAGCGGGTGCGTTCGTCCTCCGCGCCGGTGCCCGGTGGCGGCGCGACCGCCATCTCGCGCTGGTCGGCGTCGAGGCTGTCCAGCCAGGCCAGGGCCGCTTCGGCCATCCGGTTGGCGACCTCGCGGCGGGGGTCGATCACCGCTGTCGCCCGGCGGACCGCGCACGGCTCGAACACCGCCACGGACACGAGGGCGAAGAGCGAACCGACGCGCGAAGCGTCTGCCGGCGGCGGGCGTGCGTCGCGTCGCTCACGTTGCCGGCACTCCGAGGAACTCGCCGATGTAACCGGCGATCGGTTTCGCGAACTCCATCGCGATCGCGTGGCGCCCGTTCTCGATCGAACTCAGCCGGGCGTTCGGAATCCGCTCCTGCATCAGGAGCGCGGCGGAGTAGGGCGCCAGCAGGTCCGCCGTGCCGTGCACGATCAGCGTGGGTGCGGTGATCTCCCCCAGGCGGTCGCGGACCTCGTGCGGCCGGGCGGCGTCGTGGCGGCGGTCGGCCTTGTCGGGGTCACGGTAGGTGAGCGTCTGGGCGGCCCGGTTGTGGAGCTCGGCCTGACCTTCGGGCGTGACGAAGAAGTCCTTGACCGCCTTCTGCCGGTCGTCGTGGGACATGTCGAACAGTTCCCCGACGTTCTGCGGGCACAGCGCGAAGCTCGGCGTGGTGGCGATCAGGACGAGGGAGGCGACCCGCTCGGGATGCCGGAGCGCGGTGTGCTGTACGACCGCGCCGCCGAAGGAGGTGCCGAGCAGGTGCGCACGCTGGAGCCCCAGCGCATCCAACAAGGCGGCGAGGTCATCGGCGAGGTCGCCCATCGTGTACGGGACCGGCGGGTTCACGGTGATCCCCGAGTCGCGTTGATCGTAGGAGATCGCCCGTATGCCCGGGTCGAGGTGCGAGCGGAGCGTGGCGTACTGCGTACGGTCGCTCTCGCCGCCATGGACGAGCACCAGCGGCACGCCACTGCCACCATCGTCGATGATTCCGACTTCGAGATCGCCGGCCCGAATGGTCGTGGCCGGCTCGGCCGGCTCGTCCGCTACCTGATGTATGGCCATTGCTGGCCTCCTTTGTCGAAGCCTAGATAGACAGCCATCTGAATTGAGAGAACTGTATCAGTTCGTTCCTCGCTTAGGGAGACCCGCATCACACACGATCCGATGTCGAGGCAGGCACCTCGCCGAACTGCCGGACGTACACCACGCACGCCTGCCCGGAACGGTACATCCTTGCTGTTCATCGCCGTTATGGTGCGAACCGCCCCGGCCATGCGGACGGCGTCCCCGGCGGGAGCGGACGCCGCGGAGGAACCTGACGCGCGCCTGCCTTCGGCCGGGCTCCAGCCGGCCGCTCATCGTCGCAGGCCAGGGGAAGCACTCGGGAGCGAGGCGCCGAGTTCGCCCGGGCCGGGCCGGTGGCGCCGGCGTCAGGAGGTGATCAGCCCGCCCGCGCCCACCCGCGCAACGCGCCTCGGTAGGCCTCGGCCAGCCGAATGACGATCTCCCGGCGGGACAGGCCCGTCTCGCGCAACAGGTCCTGGATCTCCCGCGGGTCGTACATGATGTTGTTGAGAAACAGGGCGTACTCGAGCATCTCGTCGGGAAGACCGAGGTCGTCGAGCAGCCCCCGCACCGGCCTGGCCCAGGCATCCCGCATGGCGACGATGATCTCGTTCCCGTTGTGCAGCCGCTTCAGGTAACCCTGCCGGGATCGGATCTGCACCAACGCCGGGCCGTACTCGTCGAGCAGGTCCATCCACTTGTCCACGACGGAATCGAACAGCGGTTGCCCTTCCGCCGTCGACGCCGCGCTGAAATCGCGGAGCTCCTCGACCACGCTGAGCACGTAGGCGGCGAGCACGTCGTCCACCGTGGAGTAGTAGCGGTAGGCGGTGGCCGGGCCGATCTCCGCACGGGACGCGACGGCATGCATGGTGAGCTGGTCGGGCGCTTCCCGGGCAAGCTCGCCGACGGCCTCGAGAAGGCGCCGGCGGTTGCGGCGGGTGTCACTACGCAGCTTGTCCTCCCCACGTCGGGCGCCCTGCCGGCCGGTCACGGGCTACTCCACCCACATCCACGTGCAGGCGAAGGATATCCCTTGTGAGCGACTCGCGTCCGGCCGCCAGGACCTGTGCGGCACGAGGCGTCGCCCGCCCGGTCTCGTCAGCATCGTCCGCCGCCGAGGTGGCGGACGACGCGGGTCAGCCCGGTCCGCAGATCGTCCTCCGAGGCCGCGAACGAGATCCGGACGTGGCCCTCGCCCGAGGGACCGTACTCGGCCCCGGCCCGAACCATTACCTTCCGCTCGGCGAGCTCGCGGGCGACCACCTCGGAGGGCCGGTCCGCGTCGTAGCGGAGGAACCCGTAGAACGCTCCCTCCGGTGGGACCAGGCGCAGGCCGGGAACGCCGGACAGATGCGCGACCACGAGCTCGCGACGCTGCCGGTACCTTTCGGCCATGGCATCCACGACGCCGCCCGGCAGTTCTAGCGCGGCGAGCGCCGCGTGCTGGACCGCCGTGTTCAACGAGCCGTTGTGAATCCGGTGCACGTGGGCGGCCGCGTCCACCACCTCGCGCGGCCCGGTCAGGTACCCGACCCGCCAGCCGGTCATCGCGTACGTCTTGGAGAACGTCTGTACGTACACCGTGCGGTCGCGCAGCGACTCGACCTCCAGCGCCGAGGTCAGCACATGCCCCGGGTAGACCAGCCGGTGGTACGCCTCATCGCTGACGACCAGGACGCCTGAGCCGTCGAGGAGGTCCCCGAGGGCCTTGAGCTCCTGCTCGCGGTGGACGATACCGGTCGGGTTCGCGGGATTCGAGAAGATCATCATCGCGGCCCCAGGGAGGGCCGCGGCCAAGGCGTCGAGGTCCCAGTGCAGGTCCGGGGCGAGCGGAACGAAGTCCACGCTACCCCCGGCCAGCACGACCAGGTCGGCGTAGAGCGAGTAGGCGGGCTCGGGGATGACCACGCGGTCGCCGGGGCCGATCATCGCGAGTACGACGGCCGCCAGCGCGGCGGTGGCGCCGTGGGTGATCAGAATGTCGTCGGCGGTCCAGTTCCGGGCGGGGTGCGCGGGCAATCGCGAGGCGAGCGCGGCGCGCAACTCCGGCAGGCCCTTCTGGTCGGCGTAGTGGGTGTGTCCCGCACGCAGGGCGGCCGCGGCGGCCTCGATCACCGGCGGCGGTGTCGGGAAGTCCGGCTCGCCCATGGCGAGGGAGACGGCGCCCGGCGGGGCCGGGGTCAGGGCCGGGCGCAGCGACTGGCGGCGCAGGTCCCCGATCCGGGAGGCGGGCGGCAGGCTGGTCGTCGGGCTGGTCGTCGGGCTGGTCGTCGGGCCGGTCGTCGGGCCGGTCATCGGGTCACCGCCGGCCGGCCGGCGCGCGCGGCGAGGATGCGCCGCCGCAGCGCCTCCTCCTTCTCGACGATCCCGGAGACCGCGTCCACGACCTCCCGCACGCGGTGGCGGGGGATGACGACGACGCCGTCGGCGTCGCCGACGAGCACGTCACCGGCCGCCACCACCACGCCGCCGACCGCCACCGGTACACCGATGGCCCCGGGTCCGTCCTTGAAAGGTCCCGCGGGGGTGACCGCCCGTGCGTAGACGGTCAAGCCCATCGCCGACAGCGCCCGGACGTCGCGTACGGCGCCGTCGACCACCGCGCCGGTCACCCCGGCGTTCACCATGATCTCGCCGATGAGGTCGCCGACCAGCGCACGGGTCAGGTCTCCGTGCCCGTTGACGACCAGGACGTCGCCCGGCCGGGCTTCGTCGAGCGCCCGGTGGATGGCGAGGTTGTCCCCCGACCGCACGTCCACGGTGAGGGCGTTTCCGACCAGCGTGGCGCGCTCGGTGACCAGCCGGATGCCGCCGTCCATGACGGTCATCCGCTGCAGCGCGTCGCCGACATTGGCGGCCGGCACCTCCCCCAGGCGGTGAGTCTCCTCCGCCACCACGCGATCCCAGCTCGGAGCGATGGACACGCTGTCCGTCGCCGCAGCAATGAACAAGATGATTCCCCAATCTCAAATGATATAAATTTATCAGTTAGGGCGATCGTAGCCCCTGCGGTGTCGACCTACAATGCCGCCGCGGCCATCGGGCGCGCTCGGCGGCGACGCGCCCGGCACGATCGATCC
Source organism: Nonomuraea sp. K271 (assembly GCF_009908215.1). Lineage (NCBI taxonomy): Bacteria > Bacillati > Actinomycetota > Actinomycetes > Streptosporangiales > Streptosporangiaceae > Nonomuraea > Nonomuraea sp. K271. The sequence continues at coordinate 82,105 of NZ_JAAAHR010000002.1, forward strand.
CCTGCCCGTCGTCCGCAGGCCGTCCGAAGACGCCCGTTCGGACGTACGGCCGGCCATCCGGCGGCCTGCCACCTGCTCACCCCGAGAGCGCGTCCCCGACGTCATGGGCGGAGATGAGGTTAGAGCGTTATGGTTGGAGAAGTCACATGTGAACACTCGGTGCTGTAATCGCGAGTGCAGCTTTCCTGGCGCTCGGATGCGGTATGAAGTCCGATGTGGTGTATCGGGCGAGTCCTGCTGCTCTCAGCGACGTACGCGGTATAGGCGTGGTTCAAGCAGAGGCCAGTGACGAGGTCGGTTATGACGATGGTGTCGTCGTAACGAATACGTTCGTCATGGATGTTGGAAGCGCGCGAGTGGAGGAGGCGGTCGACAAGGCCGCCAGTCTCCTCCAGCAGCGCGGGTGGATGATCGTCGGCAAGAAGCAGCCATGGACGGTGTCCGTGGAATCTGCTCGCCGTGGAGCACTTAGCGCTGAGTTCGTTCAATGCTGACCGTCTGGCACGCCATCAGGGCATTCTGGAACTGCTTGACATCAAGTCCGCCACCACGGCATCTGCTGTAATCATCGAGGTGAATGTCTGTCCAGGAGATTCAAGTGTGGTGACAGGCTGAGGATTCCAGTTTTGTCATAACATGGCCAAGGGCTGCCGCCGACGGGAACAACAACAGCGGACCCGGCCCGCCGGCCTGACCGTGGTTGCCGGACGGCCGCATCGCGTTCTGGGGCGGCTGGGGCGGATCGATGGCGTTCACGGATCTCGACCGGGGCGTGACGATCACCTATGTCATGAACAACATGGGCGCCGACATCCTGGGCTCTTCCCGCTCCGCCGCCTACGTCCAGGCCATCTACCACGCGCTCGGCCGATGAACACCACGAACCGACCGTGCTACCGCATCAGCACATGACCCACGAGGACGACTTGGACCGCCGCCCCGGTGACGTGAGCTGGAAGACGACCTTGTGCGAGGTGCCCAGGTCCATGGTGACCTGCTTCTTGGAGCCGAAGTAGTCGCTCCGGCTGTAGGACGGCAGGCTTCTGGAGCCCTTCTCGACGACCTTGCCGTCGACGAGCCACCTGTAGGAGAACCGGGCTCCCATCTCGGTGGCCTCCAATCCCACGCCGAAGCTCACCGGGCCCGTGTAACAGGTGACACCCTCTTGGTTGATCCTGGACTTGCCGGCGACCCGTACGTAGGCGAGGGTGAACGAGGCGGCCTTGGCGCTCTTCTTGACCGCCTTGCTGGGGTGGGCTGCCATGGTGGGCAGGTCAAGATACGCCGTCGTAGAGGTGTTCCCGACGATGGCGCCCGCTGCCAGGCACGCGGCGGCCACGGTGGAGATGACCGGGAAGCGTGGTTTCAGGCGGAAACGGGCCTGGGAAGCTTCCGGGCGCAGGGGTTCGACATATGACATGAACGGAGTGACTCCCATGACGGCTGTACGGACCTCCCGCACACTAACGTGATCTTGGGACGGACCGCGACATCAGGGGCGGTTTCGGCGCCCGACGGCATCGAGAACGGCCTTGCGGGGCAGCCAGTCGGTGAGCAGCAGCATGACCTCGTCCGGGCTCCAGGCCAGCGGGCCGGAGACCATGCAGCCCTCGCCGTAGTCCAGGGACAGCTCGGCCGGTGACCTGCTCACGTCGACGTCCAGATGGTTGGCGGCGGTGAACTCCTGGATCAGGCGGTGGCGTTCGGCCTCGGGCAGGCTGTCTTGTTCGGGCCAGGCGGGCAGGTGGTCGCGGCAGCGGGACCAGGCCAGCGCCCGATTGTCGACGAAGTCCTCGTCGTCGTTGCGCGGCCAGGTGATATCGGTGGTGCGCAACGCGTCGGCCAGATCGGCGAGCACCTCAGCCACCGGAGCCTGGCTGATCGGCATGGGAACCTCGTCGGATTCGTGCCGCTGGTCCCACTGCGCGGCGGCGCCGGGCTCCAGGACGGCGATCTTGCCGATCATCAGCCCACCGGGCTTGAGGACCTGGGCCATCAACGTGTGGGGATGCGGGCCGTCGTAATCGACGAGCAGCACCTGTTCGCTGTCCCACACGTCCACCGCTCGCCACGCCGACGCCGCAGTCCATGCACCTACGCGGCTGTTCGGGTGGCGACACGCAGCGCATTCGATCTCGTCGCGGGTGAGCCCGTACTCCTCTGCCACGACATCGACGGGCTCTCCGGCCCGGAACAGGTCGATCGCGTCCTCGATCTCGGCGCCCCCGCGGGCGAATCGGGGCCGGCCGAAGGCGTGGCGGGCATCTATCATGACCTCGGCGACGCGGTATTGCGGAAGGGTGATCACTTCGGCGTATCCGTCGTGTGCGAAGTGCACGCGGCGCAGGTAGTTCTGCACGATCTCGGTGAAGACTCGTTGGTTGTTGCGGACGACGACCAGTTCGCAGGGCGGGGTCGTCGCCGACGTGCTCGGCGTAGTCGTAGAGGACTTCGGCGCCGTCGGTGAAGAGCCGGCGGCTGGCCAGGGCGTGATCCAGGCCGAGTTCCCGCTGCAGTGCGTCGATTGCCGGCCGGATGCGCTGCAGTGGTACGCCGGCCTGCCGGAACGCGGCCAGGGCATAGCCCTCGGCCAAGCCGATGAACGGCACGGACGCCTCGTTCGGCTGCTCTGCCCGGGTGGCGGTGATGACCGGCTTGGCGCGGATCGCACGGCCGTCGCGCTGACGGCGTTGATAACCGAAGGCCCAACTGGTGAAGGTGGAGGCGGGGATCGCGAGGTAGCCGGCAGCTTCGGCGATGCCGTACAGCGGCGTGGTGAACCGATCGATGGCCATGCTCACCTCCTGGATCACGTCGTGTCCTCTTTGCGACAGCTGGGTCCAGCACAAGGTCATCAGTCCGCGATCTTCTCGTGTCATTCGAAGGACGGGCCGTTGCGGTTGGCCCTCTACGCGCGGACCTCCACCGAGGATTCCGGGCTCCAGCGCGGACGAGCGGAACGAGGTGGGCGCCGTTGACCGAGCGCCAGCGGGCTTGGCCACCTGGAATTCCACGTCGAGGACGACGCCGCTGTCGAGAAGCTGGTCATCGAGGCGACCTAGCACGACTGGCGCCTGTTGTTCCCCGACCTGCGCCCGTATGTCGGCGGCTGTCACGTCTCGGTGATGGAGAAGGCGTTGCCGTCGGGGTCGCGGAAGGCGAACATCGGTGGTACGCCGGGCCATTGAAGGATCTCATCGGTCTCAACGCCGGCGGCGTTGAGGGCCGCGTGCGCGGCCGCTGCGTCGTCGGTGGTGAACCGGATAGTGATGGGGCCGCGGGTGACGGCTTCGGTGGCCTGCTCCAGCGTGACGACGACGTTGTCGCCGCCGGGTGCGAGCTCGATCCACCGTCCGGTCGGGATCGACTCGTCGCGCAGTACCGTGAAGCCGAGCGTGTCGACGTAGAACCGCAGCGCTTGTTCCTGGTCGTCGACCGGCACGCTGACGGTTCGGACACCCGTGACGACCGGCTTCGGCGCGGTCATCGTGCGATCCGCTCGTCGAGGGTGACGGTGACGGTGTCGCCGGCCTGCTTGCCGATGCGGGCGCGGATGTCGGCGGTGAACGCGAGCTTGCGCGTCGCATGGTCGAGGCGCTGTTCGCCGGAACGGGTCGCGAGAACGACGCCGGGCTCATCGTGTCCGAGCTCGCCCACTGACACCCCTACGACCCCGGACGTTCCCGACGCAGCGGCTCAGGACGACTCGGGCGTCCCGGACGACACCTCCGCCCCGACGACCGCCATGTCCATCCAGGACGCGATGCGCATCCTGGAGCAGGAGGCCGACCGTCGCGCGATCGCTGAGGCCGAGCTGGCCCGAGCCCAGGCCGAGGAGGAGGCCCGCCGTCAGCAGGCCGCCGAGGCCCTGGCCAAGGCGCGCATGATCGAGGACAGCCGCCGCGCTCTGACCGACCTTCTCAGCGCTGTCACCACCACCTACGCGGCTCTCCTGGCCGACGACGGCACGGCATTCACGACCGGTCTGGAGGCCATCTACGCCGGTACCACAGACGTGCGCAGGGCCGCCCGCATCACCCAGCCCAAGACCAACGGAAGTACCGCCACCTGGGGCTCCTCACGCGGCGACCGCAACGCCCCTCGTCCCCTGCGCCCGGACGTCCTCGCCCACCTGATCAAGCACCCCGACCTTGCCTTCACCGCCAATGAGATCGCCAAGGTCCTCAAGCGTTCCTCCGGGGCGGTCGCCAACGCCCTGGACACTCTCGCGAGGAACGGGGAGGCCGAACTCGTCAGCGAGCGCCCCAACCGGTTCCGCGTGGCCAAGCCCGAGGACGCCTGACCACCCATCCCAGTGGTCCCGGCCGCTCGGCCGGGTCCCGTCATGAAGAGGAGCAGTAACGTCCGATGAGATGTTCGCTCTTCTGGGGTGGGCATGGGATGTGGACCTGGCCACCCGCCTGGCCCGACGCCACCCAGTACGCCCGGCTGCTATCCGGACGTTGACCGGCGTCAAGGACCTCATCCGCATTGACCCCGACCACGCCGCAACGGTCGACCTGACCAAACCTCTCCTGGTCGTGCCACTGCCGTGCGCGCAGCCACCCGGCCACCGCCTGGTGATCGACGGCTGGCACCGCATCCACCGCGCCCTCGACCTCGGCCTGGAGCAATTGCCAGTGATCCTGCTGGACCCGGCCGACGAACGCGCCTGCCGCCTACGCGGCGGCGACATCTGACAGTGCAACGCGCGTGGGGGCGGGGCCAGCCAGGGCTGGCCCCGCCCCCACTATCTATCACTACCGAATCTCTTGACACCCTCGGCGAAGCGGCAGATCCTTCGAGCGACCTTCGTCGTGCGAAGGATCGCCACACGCAAGGATCACGAACCGCAGAAAGCGCCGGTGACGCAATGGCCGTGAAGGTGAATCACGTCTGGTTCGGCGACGACCCCCTGGGGGCGTTGGACAAGTTCAACGTCTACACGTGGAGGGCTCTGGGACACGAGGTGACGATTTACGCGCATCGCTGGAACGGCACCCCTCACGACGAGGCATCGTTGGGGCTGTCGGGCTCCGGCGTCAAGGTCGAAAACCTGAGCACCATCCTCGCCGAGGACGACAACAAGCGGACCGAGACGCTCCCCGAAACGCGGGCGCTCCTGAAGGGGTGGATCGAGGCGACGAACAAGGAGAAGCCTCTCGAGACCGACGTCATCTACAACATGGTCGATCTCACGAAGTCCTACATCGGTGGAACGTGCCAAGGCATCGTCCTGGACTTGAAGGTCGGCCCGAGCCCGCACCTCGCCGCCTACGAGGAAGTTTTCAAACAGAAGTTCGTCAGCTACACCCGCGGCGGAAATACGCCAGGAGAGCGGCCGGAGAACCAGTGCATCGGCACGATGGAGGAGGCGGACACGCTCCGTAGCATGTACGCCAAGGCGTTCGAGGGAAGGATCAGGGAAAACCTCGACGGCCAACGCGGGCTGCGTACAAAACCTGCTGAGAAACACTTCAACACGATCACCTCCATCCACGGCGATGGCTTCGAGGCCGCCACGCCCAACATCGACGTGGCCACGAAGACGCCGAAAGGTGACGACGTCGGGAACCAGTACGTGGTGGGGGAGATTCGACAGCAGGGTCACGGCCCCTTCCGCGTCTTCAAGGCGGCGGATGACCAGACCAACAAGAGCGGCGTGAAGACAAAGCCGGTGGAGATCGTGGTTCTGTGCCAGCAGGTCTGGGACGACGAGCTGAAGGACCAGCAAGTTCCCAACCCGCAATTCCTCGCTAAGGTGGCAGAGGCCCTGAAAGCACTCCCTGAATATAAGGCTCCTGCCGTTGCGAGCGCGTGTCCCGATTGCGGGAAGCCTGTCAAGCCCATCGCGCGCGCGGCGCACAAGCTGGAGTGCAAGGGTAGGAAGTGAGCCGCCGCTCGTGGTGCTAACCCCCCTGCGGGGAGGCCGTTTACGTCGGCGACATCCGGCTGTGTGGTCAGTCTCGCGCCGATCTCAGTGGTGATGAGCCTGGCGGGAGCTCAACTTCGGACAGGCACTAGCTGCCTGGACGTGCGTAGCCAATGATGTCCTGGCGGACGGTGTACCGGCTTATGCGGACGCGTAGGCCGGTACGGGGAGCCTCGATCATGCGGTTTGTGTCGAGGACCAGGCCGACGTGTCCAGGATGGTTGGGGCCTCCGCCGGAGCCTTGGAAGAACACGAGGTCTCCTGGAGCTTGGTAGCCGGGTCCGATGTGGCGAAGGGCGTGCCACTGTTCAGCGGCGGTGCGCGGAAGGGCGACTCCGGCTTGGTGCCAGGGGTGGCGGGTGAGGGCGGGGCAGTCGAAGCCGACCGTGTTCGCCCCTTGGTCGATCCCCCGGCTGGGGCCGTCGAGTCCGCCGCCTCCCCATGAGTAGGGGGTGCCGAGCCAGCGGGCAGCGGCTGCAAGGGCTGTTGCGCCGTGCCCTGTCCCGGTGCTCCGGGGTGGCGCGCATGCGGGCCGTGTGAGCGCGGTCGCATCGGGTTCGGCGGTACGCAGCACCACGGTGGCACACAGGACGTCGGGGGTCGGCACGCTGTTGTGCGGCAGCATGGTTGCGACGACGCCGACGATGATGGCGACCAGGACGAACACGCCGGTCACTGTCGTGGCGATGACCGCCATCAAACAGGCTCGCTGTGGGGGTTGATGGTGCCCCATGCGTCCCGTAGGGCGATCAGCGGACGGCGGGGGCCCGTTGATCCGGCTGGTAGCCATACGGGTCCGGCGGGGCCGTCAGGGGCCGTTGCGGGGGTGTGCACGGCGGTGGCCGTGGGGACGTCGCCGCTGGTCAGGAGCTTACGAAGGTTGGCCTCGCGGGCAGCGCTCGGGAGCCAGAACAGGACCGGGGTGGTGATGCCGGTGGCTTCGGCGAGGGCGGGCCGCTCGTGGAGGCCGACTCCAGGCGGGCGAGCTGGCGGCGGAGCCGTTGAGCGGCGACTAGTGGAGGCACGGGCTCGATGTGCAGGGACACGTCAAGGTGTCCGGGATAGCTGGTCAGCGGTTCGAGCCAGCCTGCGCCCACCTCGCGCGGGTATCCGGCGATCGCGAACGACGCACTGACTCCGTCGGGGAACTCGACCGAACGAGCATTGATCTTCAACGATGAGGGGCCGGGCAAGGCGGCGGCGGTCTTGGCAAGTTCCGCCGCGTGGTCAGAGAGTCGGTTGAACATCATCAGGCGTCTTCTCCACGAGAGATCGGCTCATCAGGGCGCGCGATTTCGACCGGTTCCGCGCGGCGCGGTGACAACGACCGCACCAGCAGCTCGCGAGCGTCGTCGGCGCCCATGACGGAGGCGTGGATGCCGAGTGCGAGCAGCGAGCGGACGGTTTCTTCTGCGCGACGAGCCACGATCGCCGCCGAGCTGTTCCGGTGTGCGGCTCGCCGAGGCCCGCGCTTCCACGTTGGCGGCTGCTCGCTGTCCTGATGACGGACCACGACGAGGACGTCGCGGGTCAGCAGATCCCGGGTCGCGCTGAGTTCGGTGAGGAAGTCGGCGTGCTGGTGTGCCGCCTGCTCGAGTGCTGGATCGCTCAGGCGCTCGGCGGTGCCGCTGATCCGGTCGGCGAGGTCGGACAGGTCGACCGGGCGGGCCTGCAAGAGGATCTGTACGGGTGCGTCGAGTGAGTTCAGCCACCCGGCGAACACCCCCACCAGCGCCGCCTGCTCCTCGCCGGTCCGCAGCCCGAACGCCACCGTCCCGGCTCGCACGACCGCCGCGGTTCCGCCTTCGGCCAGCTCCATGACGCCGTCCTCACGGATCGCCCGGACCGGAAGCCGCAAGCGCCCGGGGAGCCGGCCTCGTACTCGGCACCAGGCCGGCGGCTCGGGCACTCCCTCCTCAGCCGTGACGAGCCTGCGATCCCGGCGCAGCCATGCGAGGGCATGAAGGGCGAGCCGGTCGAGACCGAGCCCGTCGCGTTTGCCGAGTGCCAGCGCGCACCCACAGGCGATCACCGGTACGACGATCGCGGCGAGCACCGGGATCGGCAGCCGGTCGCCGGCCATGAGGTAGACCCACGTGGCCAGCAGCCCCGTCCCCGCCAGGATCGCGACCTGCCGGATGGTCAGCTTCGCCAGGATCTTGTCCGGCATCTCCACGTCGGCCGGGATCGTCGCGACCAGCCGTTCGTTACTTGCGTGTCGCACGGCGTTCTGCCTTTCTGCGAGGACGAGGCACGTCGAGCCGCACCGTGACCTGCGACTGACCGCGTTGCGCACGGCGTGCGGCGGACACTTGCGGCAGGCGTGTGGCGTTCGCCTGCTGGTCGCTGCGGACAGGCGGTCGGCCACGACGGCCCGGCTGCGGGCGGGGATGGGTTACCGGGCCTGGCTGCCTTCTGACGGGGCTGTCCGGCGTGTCAGGGCGCGTTGGGTGGTCATGACGGGATGGGCGATTCGTACGTCCCACACGGGCGTTTCCGTTGCCGCCGCAGCCCGTGGTGGGCCGCCGGGACGGACGGGGGCGGCGCTGTACCCCGCCGCTCGGCCCGCCCGAGCTCGGAGGGAGAACTCGGAGCACTAACGGAAGAAGCGCAGACACCATGGACTTGCTGCGACGCTCTCATCCACCGTCTGACCAGTGGCAATAGACCGGACTCGAAAGCACGATCAAGGTTACGCCAGGGACGTCATCTAGCAGCTGACCTGCTCGTATGTTCGCTGCTGAGCGAACCGGTGAAGTTCTTGCCAAGGTCTCGCGTTACACGAACGACGCTGGTGGGCCTAGCGGTTCACTCTGCCGTCAGCGCTGCCTTTGCCTTATACGCGTCCATCTGCGGCAAGCACCGCGTCAGCCATCATCAACGGCGGGCTCGCGTCCTCGCTGTGGCGCGGGTCAGGCTACAAAACCTGGCGCTCAACGCTGACCTACAAATGCCTGAGGACGACGTAGCGGTTGTGGAACCGAGACTAGTACTGAGCATGGACTTGTCTCGCTCAAGCTGCCGAGTCACCATCGAGCGTGGAGGGGCCACCATGCATCGTACGAGTGGCCTTGGTGATCATGGCAGTGAGTGGTCCCGGTCACGACATGGAAGCCGGGCTTGGCGCGCTTGGCGAGCACATCTGGCCAGTGCATCGGACTCGGCTCCTGCGTGAACTGCGCGCGCGATACGGAGATTTGCTGCGGGCTCCCGACGTCTCTTCGGACAGGGAGCGAAGTGCATTGGTGGCAGCGCATGAGTTGCTTAATCGGGTGGCCGATGTTGTTGACGGTCCCGACATTGCGGTTGCGCTGGGTAGGCTGCACTGGTTACTGAGCGAGCGCCTGCCGTGGCCGCAGGGCAGTAAGCACCTTCAGTCCGCACTGACGATGTTCCGTTATGCGACCGAAACGACTGCCCCCAGCAGCCCTCATTACCCCACCAGGCTGAGCGACCTAGCCGTCGCGCTGATCGCAGTCTTTGAGCGACACGGTGACCTGACCTCCCTCAAAGAGGCGGTCCGGGCTGGACGGACGGCCGCCTCGCATGCATATCCCGGCGAAAGTAGCCATACGACGCTGACCAATCTGGCCCTGGCCCTGCTCCTGCTGTATGAGCAGGAATCGGACCCCCTGCTGGTCGCTGAAGCCGTGAACGTCGGCCGCCGAGGTGTTGCCGACACCTCGCCGACGGATTCTCTGCGTCCGTACGTGTTGAGCGTGCTCAGCGTCTCGCTCCGCATGCTCCACGAGATTGAGGGGGAGGCGGCCGTCCTTGAGGAAGCGGTGGACATGGCCCGTGAGGCAGTCGCGGCCGCCGCCCCGGGCCACTACGCATTAGCCGGCTGGTTGAGCTCCTTGGGGACATCACTGCGGGACTTGTCCAGATTGTGGGGTGATGGGTCGTTGCTGGAGGAAGCGGTCCGTATCGGTAGGAGAGCCGTCGCAGCCGCTCAGCCCGGCAGTCGAGCGCAGCCCGAGATCGCTAGTGAGCTCGGTGTGTCCCTACGAACACTGTCTATCTGGCGGGGTGACGTTGGCCTGTTGGAAGAGGCAGTGGAGATTGGCGGGAGAGCTGTCGCAGCCGCGCCCGCCTTTGGCAGTGCCCGGCCCGACATCGTCGGCGAGCTCGGTATCTCCTTGCGGGCTTTGTACGAGGTGCGAGGTGAGGCGGCCCTATTGGAAGAGGCCGTACCACTTCTTCAAGAGGCGCTCGCAGTCCTTCCCAGCACTCATGTCGCCCAGGCGAAACTGGCGTACGAGCTCGACTGCGCCCAGGACGCCCTCGCCACTATGCGCGAGCGCACCGTGGCAGGACTTCTCGGGCCTCGTATGGAGCTGGCCAAACCGGCGCACGATGGGGAAGGACCGCCTCGCGCGTCCACCGGTGGCCGTGTAGGTCCACCAACTCCAGCGCCCGCTGACGCGGATGCTCGTAAGTCGAGGGGAAGCCGGTCAACCTTCTGGAGAGCCTTCGTCGATGGACTAAGTCGAGCACTAACTCCATTTCCGGCACCCAGGCGACCCCTGGGGAGCTTTGGGAATCTCCCCGCCGAGGACCGGATCTTTTATCAGCTGCTTGAGGCGTACTCAGCCCTTGGGAGGGTTCCCGCTCGTACCGAAGAACCAGAGGACCCGCGATGACCGCCAGCGAGCCCGAGACCACCTCTGCCGAAGGATCCAGCGGCAACGGTCGAGCTACGCGTTGGATTGACCTGTTGCAGGTAACCAATGCAGAGGCGTGGGAGAAGGTCCAACCAGGCACCTTAGATCGGATCATTGAGATGATCGAGCAGGCGGAGCGTCGTGACAACCAGCGGTACTGGGCGGAGTACTGGCTGCGAGTGGCCGGTACGGTGTGCGGCCTGGCGTATGTAATCGCCTTGTGCTTGTTGGCCATGTATTTCGTCGACAAAGGTGCCGCGACGCAGGCGGCGTCGCTCTTCGGGGTTGGCGCCGCCTCGATCGTCGGAGCATTCGTCACTCAGCGGCTTCGAGGCGGCTCTCAGAACTGACGTGTCGCACATTGGCGACCCGCAGCAGCAGCCCTCTCGTGTAGCCGCCGAAGGGCGGATGGGCGTCGACCATGATCAGCGAGCAGTTGAGACGTCAGTGAGCTGGAACTCGCAGAGCGCAGCTTGCGCAGCGTCGATGTGGTGATGCTGGAGCCTGTTCTCGGACGCCCGCTGCCCTCCAATCGATGGCTGGACGTAGTCTTACAGAACCGATGCACAACGAAGGTTGAGATGCCATGTGCTTGGGCCGGAAGAGTTTATGGCCTCAAGACATCGGATCTGTGGCTGCTGGAGGACTTGAAGGACGCGGACGGTTCCAATCAGCACTGGCCAGTGAGTGTTTCAGTACATGGGAGCGGGTGACCGTCATGGGTCACCGTAGATGAGCGAGAACGAGAAACCGCAGTCGAAGCGGTCGCGGACTGCTGAGAGGCGGTTGGTGCCGCTTTCGGTGTGGCTGTGTCCCGACGCCACCCCCGGAGAGTCCGGCATCAAGGAGCATCCGCGCGTTACCGAGACGGTATGCGGTCGGCATCGCCAGGCCGTAGGGCGGGAACTGTCCCGGCACTTGATCGGCGCCTGCTCCCGTCCGGGTGGCGTCGTAGCGGATGTCTTCCCGACGAGCGAGACGGTGCTTGTCACAGCGGCAGGCATGGAGCGGCTGGGCGTCGGATGTGTTCCGCGTCTCCCGGATGCGCAGCAGCTCGCCGGACGTCTGCGGCAGGAACTCGCGGCGGATCAGCGGGCGGCGGTGAGGCTACGTCCCTACGGGCCACATCAACTCCGCGAGGCACTGCTTGGTCTCCAAGGTCGGGTTGAGCTGTTGATCGCGGCGCTTCCGCCTTACCCGGAGACCGGACGACCGGCCGGTCCGGCGTCGGCGTCTTGTCCTTCGTGCAAGGCGGAGCAACCGACGCTTGCCATGCCGCAGCTCGGTCGGTTCCTGGAGGATGCGCGGCATGTTCTCGCGCCGGGCGGTCACTTGGCGGTGATCACGACGGCGCGGCATGAGCGGGGGAGGCTGGTGGACCTGCTCGCCGGGGATCATCCGGCGAGCAGGCGCGGCCGGGCTGGCCTACGTGCAGCATGTCATCGCGGTGCGCGTCCCGGTGGAGGGTGACGCGCTGGTTGTCCAGGCCGATCCGGCGGAGCTGGGACAGCTTCGCCGTGCCCAGTCGGCGGAGTTGCCGCCGGTCGTGTCGGTGCACGCGGACGTCTGCCTGTTCGCTCGTAGCGCCGGAGGTGCTCGATGAACGAGAGCGTTCTGCCGTCGGTCCTGACCACGGGTCAGCTGCAGTCGCGGGTGCAGCGGCGTGGTCGGTATGTCGCGGAGTCGATGAGGCATCCGGGCAAGATGCTCCCGTCGATCGCCGCCCAGGTGATCTCGGTGTTCACTGAGCCGGGTGAGCTGGTGGTGGATCCGATGTGCGGGATCGGGACGACGCTGGTGGAGGCGACGCATCTGGGGCGGCACGCGGCGGGCATGGAGTACGAGGCGGACTTCGCCGGTCTCACTGCTGCCAATGTTCAGCACGCTCGTTCGCAAGGGGCGACGGGATTCGCTCGGGTAGCCTGCGGCGACGCGCGGAACATCGCGACCGTCTTCGCGAACCTGCAAGGTACGGTCGCACTGGTGCTGACCTCTCCGCCCTATGGGGTGCGGACGCACGGGCATGTCCGCTGCGGGAGCCGGGAGGGTGGCGGGCCGGTGGAGAAGTCGAACCACCGGTACTCCAAGGACAAGGGGAACCTCGCTCACCGGCCGTTGCCTCAGCTGATGGAGGGCTTCGGGCGGATCCTCGCCGGATGCGGGGAACTGTTGCGGCCCGGCGGAGTCGTCGCCATCACCGTTCGGCCGATCCGGGTCAGCGGGCGGCTCGTTGACCTCCCCGGCCAGGTCATCGAGACCGCGGAGGCGGCTGGTCTGGTCCTCACTCACCGCTTGGCAGCCTTGCTGTGCGGGCTACGTGATGGCCGATTGGTGCCCCGGGCGTCGTTCTTCCAGATGCTCGAGGCCTGGAGGGGCCAGGAGAAGGGGCAGCCGGTGTGCGCTGCAGCGCATGAGGATCTTCTCATTCTGCGCAAGCGGGGTGATGAGGGTTGAGGGCGGCTCCCTCTCGTAGCTCGGCGGCCCTCACAGGGAGTGTGCCTTCGTCATCCACAGGCTGTGCACGACCGTCCGGGTCTCGCCGGATGAGAAGTCGTGTCCAGGTGGTCGTTGACATCGATAGTCGAGGCGAGCGGTCATGTAGGGCCGCCGGGGGTGGGCGGGCCCGTAGGGCCCGATCCGGTCGCCGGTGGACGCGGGGACCTGTTCCGAACGGGGACGGGTCGTGAGCGGCGCAGATCACGGGCTGCGGTTGGTGGTGCCGGGGGAAGAGCTCAAGCTCACCCCCGGCGCGGCCGGCGTGCTGCTGCGAATCCTGCTCAAGGCCGCCGCCCGCGTGAAGCAACCGCAGACCGCGAAGGAGCAGCAGGGATGACGATCAGGTTCGGCTTCTACGGCCGGGTGTCGACCGAGGACAACCAGGACCCGGAGGCGTCACGGGCCTGGCAGTTGCATCGGGCACAAGCGCTGATCGAATCGCGAGGCGGGGAGATCGTCGCGGAGTTCTTCGACGTCGACAAGTCCCGCTCGGTTCCCTGGCAACTGCGGCCGCACGCGGCGGCGCTGATCGAAGAGCTGAAGGACACGCGGCGAGGCTTCGACGCGGTCGTGATCGGGGAACCGCAGCGGGCGTTCTACGGCAACCAGTACAGCCTGACGTTCCCGTTGTTCGAGCACTTCGGTGTGCCGCTGTGGGTGCCCGAGGTTGGCGGGCCGATCGATCCGGCGAACGAAGCCCACGACATGATCATGGGCGTGTTCGGTGGCTTGTCGAAGGGCGAGCGAAACCGGATCAAGATCCGTGTGCGGGCCGCGATGGCGGCGATCACCGCGACCGAAGGCCGGTTTCTCGGCGGTCGTCCGCCGTACGGGTACAGCCTCCAAGACGCAGGCCCGCACCCGAACCCGGGTAAAGCGGCCGACGGGCGGAGGCTGCGGCGGCTGGTTGCCGATCCGGTCACCTCACGGGTGGTGCGGTGGATCTACAGCGAGTTCCTCAAAGGCAGGGGCTACCTGGACATCGCCGAGGACCTGACGTTGCAGGGCATCCTGTCACCGTCGGCCAGCGATCCCGGCCGGAACAAGCACCGCAATCAAAACGCGTGGTCGAAGTACGCCATCCGAGTCATCCTCACCAACCCGCGCTACACCGGCCACCAGGTATGGAACAAGCAACGCAAGGACGAGATCCTGCTGGACGTGGAGAACGTCGCGCTCGGCACGACGACCAAGCAACGGTGGAACACCAAGGATCAGTGGATCTGGTCGGAGCATCCCGTCCACGACGCGATCGTGAGCGTCGAGGAGTACCAGCGGGTCCAAGAGATTCTCGCCACACGTGCCAGGGGCACATTCAGCCAGCGTCCTCACCCTACGCGGCGTCCGTACGCCTTCCGGGGTGTGCTGTTCTGCGGGTACTGCGAGCGCCGGATGCAGGGCAACTGGAACAACCGGCAGGCCTACTACCGGTGCCGGTTCCCTGCCCAGTACGCCATCACCAACGACCTCGACCATCCCAAGGTCGTCTACCTGCGGGAGTCGGAGATCTTGGGTGAGGTCGATGGCTGGCTGGGGACCGCGTTCGGCCCGAACAGGTTGGAGCACACGATCGCGGCGATGGCCGAGCAAGTGATCGACCCGAACGAGGCGGCTCTGATCGGTCTGCGGAAGCGGCTGTCGCAGTGTGATCGCAAGCTCAACCAGTACCGATCCGCCCTCGACGCCGGAGGCGACCCGATCGAGATCTCTTCATGATCAACGAGACCAAGAGCGAGCGCGCCCGCCTGGAAGGTGAATTGAAGGCCGTTCCGGCCGCTCAACGCATCAGCGCCGCCGAAGTCAGGGCCATGATCGAGGAGATCGGGGATCTCGTGCGGCTGGTCTCGGATGCGGACCCGGACGACAAGGCCCAGCTCTACAGCCAGCTTGGACTGAAGCTCACGTACTACCCAGAAAAGCAGTATGTGGAGGCCCGGATCGAACCGGAACCCCCACATGTGCGAGCGGTGTGTGTCCGAGGGGGGACACAGTCGATACGTACATACCCTTCAGCGCCTCCACCACGCTCGTTCTCCCTGGTCGGGAGGGGTGAGCTATGGAACCGGACATGGGGGCCGTGCGCCGCATCCGGCGTACAACGATCACGGGGGTTCTTCTTCTCGCGGGCATCGCGGCGGTCGTGTCATTCCGGCACATGCACGCGCTCTGTCTCCGGCACGGTGAGGATCACTTGGCTGCGGTACTCATCCCGCTCGCGGTGGACGGCGCGATCGTCGTCGCCTCGATGTCCATCCTCCTGGCTAACCGCTACGGTTCGCGGGGCGGTGTCCTGGCGTGGACCATGTTGATGGTCGGCAGCCTGGCCAGCCTCGGGGCGAACATCGCCGTAGCCGAGCCAAGTCTGATCGGGCGCATGATCGCGGCCTGGCCGAGCGTCGCTCTGATCGGCAGCTACGAGCTGTTGATGTCCCAGATCCGCCGGACTGCTGACGAACCTGCTGCCGAGCGAGCCGATACATCGGAGACGAAGGGACCGGTTGACGCCGACGACCACCATGCCTCGGGATCGGAGGTTCCTGATCGTTGCGGAACGGGCGACCTACGTCGAATGGCCTGGCAGTGGGCGTTGGAGCACCGCTTGCCCGATGGGGCTCTGCCATCGGGGAGGGCCATCGCTGAGCAATTCGCGCGGAGCGCTCGATGGGGCCGCTGGATCAAGCGGGTAGGCCTCGAGGGAAAGCTAGCAAAGTACGATCACTCCACTGCCGCATCACCCAGTGAGCCACCAAGTAGTGCGGCTCTTGCGATCAGCACGGCGGCGGCCACAGCGCAGGAAGAAGAGCGTCGTGCGCTTCCTCGTGATTAGGGAATCGATCAACGCCCTGACCTGCGCTTCTGCATTACCGGCGGACTGCTGCAAAATAGTGTTATCTGTAGTGGATGCTAGGGCTTCTGACCTGGGGCTTTACCGTGGGGGCACTCATCACCCTGGAGGGATCGCAACGTGGTCCCGGTGGCCGAGGTGGACGCCGCTGTGGCGCAGGGCACTCATCACCCTGGAGGGATCGCAACGGGGCTTCTCCAGAGGGATTGAGGGGAGGCCCGCGGGCACTCATCACCCTGGAGGGATCGCAACAGCGCGCGCACCGGCCGGCCCGCACGCGACGACCCGAGGCACTCATCACCCTGGAGGGATCGCAACCCGTAGTTCCATACGGACGAACCACAAGGGGCCGCGGCACTCATCACCCTGGAGGGATCGCAACGGTGGATAGCCCAGCTCGCCACCGTGATCGTGGGGGCACTCATCACCCTGGAGGGATCGCAACACGCCCATCAGCTCGTGAACGTCTGCAACGTCCGTGATGGGCACTCATCACCCTGGAGGGATCGCAACTTCTACGACCACCCGAAAGTCTTCGACGCCCCTGGCACTCATCACCCTGGAGGGATCGCAACCGGTCCCACACGGGCCGCAGGTAATACCCGCCCAAGGCACTCATCACCCTGGAAGGATCGCAACTCGTCGCCGGCTTCGACGAGGATCCCGGCCAGGACCGGGGAACTCATCACCCTGGAGGGATCGCAACACCTTTTCACCACGTGGATCGGCCACCCCATCGGCGGCACTCATCACCCTGGAGGGATCGCAACGCCGCCGTGGAGGGCGTGGGTTTTGCAGCTGCGGCAGGGCACTCATCACCCTGGAGGGATCGCAACCTACGGAACGAAACCTTACGACGCAAGACGATACATGCGGCACTCATCACCCTGGAGGGGTCGCAACGTGCATCTGAGCCTCTCTGCGACAGGGCTGATACCGGGGCACCCAACACCTTGAAGGCTCGCCCCGTCGACGAGATCCGCGCCTACGGCTTGGGCGTCCGGTGCCACTCATCGTCAAAAAACCGGAATCCACCGTGACCGCTACCCAGACATGCCCGGGCGTTGGGCGGCCCGCAGCAAAGGTATTGGAGCCAGGCGGTTCCATACGCGGCCAGCTGCTTGATCGGACTAAGTCTGGCATCGGGGATAGGTGTTCGCGTCGCGAACAGAATAGTGCGGTCCAGCGCTTCGAGAAAGTCTTGAGATTCCACAACTCGTCAACATCGCCGGTGCTAGAGTCTCGCTCCGACTCGAAGAAGGGGGGGTGATATGGACAGTCAATATGTCCAATTTATGGCTTTGGATCCGACTCTGTGGTTATGGGCCGCGATTGTTATCGCTATTTCGGTATATCTGCGGCGGCGGTCGTTCCACGGTGAGATCAACGTGGAAGTTCGTATAGGCGACGCGAAGGCTTAAACGCCATCAGGGTGGTCCCGCCGGTGGGCGGTACCACCCTGACTGTCCCTCTAGGGGTGATGATCGGTAGTTTTCTGGTGTGCGGGTTCTATACCATCGCCACGCGCACATCCATCCCTTTTGGATTCCTCTAGGTGGTATCTGGTCCTTCCGATTATCTGGATTCGACTTGAGGAGAGGGCTATCGTCGCTCACTGCAACCGTAGCTCATTCGGGCGGTGTGCGCTGCGATGAGCTGAATGTGCAACTTGTGGGGCTTCGTGTCCGGTGTTCCGAATCCATGGATGTTGATCTTTATAAGTGATCATCGGTATCAAGTTAGCGGTAGCTCTGAAATTGTCGGAGCTTGCTGCTACTACTAAGTCTCAGAATCGGTACGGCCTAGGAGGAGCAGGTTGGTGCGGTTTCATGTCGATGTCGCGGCAAGCGTGCCGCTTATGGCCTGGGGTGATGTTCACGGCCCGGCCAGGGCTGTGATCTATGGCCTCATCGAGGGCCAGGATCCGGGTCTGGCTAAAGAGCTGCACGATGTCGGCTGGCAGGGGAGTTCGCTCAGACCCTTGGGTGTTTCTCCACCCTTGTTCTCTCGGACGAATAGGGTTCCGGGCGCGTACTCTGCCTCCCCGCACGGAACGATCTCGATGGGGTCGCCCGTGCCCCGGATTGCAGCCTGCCTGCTGGCAGGACTGGCGGGGCGAAGTGAGATCCGGTGGGGGCCGGTGACCTTGTCGGTTAGAGGCATCCAGTTGGCGGGTGCCACGGACTATATGGACGGAATCGCGATCTTTGAGACAGTTTCTCCCGTATTGGTGAAACGTGAAGATCGTTATCTAGTTCCTGAGGACGCACATTTTCAGGAGAGGTTGAGGCACAACCTTCGGCACAAGGCGGATGTACTTGGTCTGCCGAACGAGGTGGAGGTCGAGGTGCTGGATTCTGGTCCGCGTCGCCGGTTCGATATGCCGAAAGGCTTTCGCGTCGGAGCGACCGCCCGCGTCCGTGTGGTAGGGACGCCACAGTTACTGGACACGCTGTATGAGTGGGGGCTGGGGCTGTCCACCGTCGAGGGTTTCGGGTGGATCCGTTGAGGGAGCCGCAGATTCCATTGTTTTCGTTGCAGCTCACGGAACACCCGTTGCAACGCTGTGGGGCATGGGCGGTCGCGGTCCTGGCCGGCTGCGAGCAGGTCGAGCACGTCACAACGGAGTCCTTCGAAGGCGTTGCGCAACGGATCGTTGGTGATGTAGCTGAGGCGGCTGTGGCCCGGCAAGGCAGCGGCGCCTACGACTGGTGGAAGGTGTTGTTCGCGCTATACCCGAACTCCAAGCCGACCCATGCGAAGCGGGAAAGAGACCGTACGGTACTGGGCCAAGAAGTAGCCCAGTTGTTTGCTCCGGACAGAGTGGACGGGCCTGTGCGGGCCTGCACGTTCTGCGGACAGGCGAGTGGTGTGCTGTGGGCGAAGTCGACGCTTCCGATGTTCGATTCGATCCGGGCACTGAACACGTTGCCTCCAGGGACGGCGGGGTGGCCGGTGTGTCGGGGTTGTCGGCTGGCGTTGTGGGCGCTGCCGTACGGAGCCTGGCTGACCGCGGGTTCAGCGACGGTGCTGATGTGTGACAATCCGCTGGTCGAGCGGCAGTTTGTGGTACGGAACGTACGGCGGGCGGGTCGAATTCGTCAGTTCGGCTTCGAGAGCCTGCCGGCTGCGGCAGGCCCTGAGGCGGTCACTCTGCAGGCGCTGCGCGAGCACGCCAGCGATGCACCGGCGGCGACCAACTTGTGGATGTTCAAGAACGACAACCAGGAGCCCTGGCTTCGGGTGACGGGTACACGGACGGGCGTAGCCCGATTCGTGCATCGGATGCTGGCCGACCCCGACTGCGCGAAGGGCTGGCGAGACCTAAAGCGGATGCTGGAACGCAGGGACCGGCAAGACAAAGTTGTGGTGAACGGGGCGACTGCTGCGGCACGGCTGCTGTTCGACCGCGAGGGGGATGGGTCGGATCGGCTGCCGATGGAGTTGTGGGCGCGGTCGGCAGACGTAGAGAAGCTTTCGCGCTACACGCATGTGCGGTGGAGAGCCTTGTGCCGCCTTTATACGGAGGTGATGTACGACATGGACTCTGATCGGCTCAAGCCCGTCGCCAAGTTGCTGGCCGACTGGATCGCCCAGGATTCGCATCGTGGCCGGTTCAATCTGTACCACCGAGCCGCCGGTAGTGGCTACGAGCTGCACAAGCTGCTGATGATGGCAGCGGCGAGGCTCTACCTGGACGGCAAGGAGCAGCGGGTCAACCCTGACCTGCTGGGCGACCTGTTGGCAGGCGGCTCGCAGGGCTGGCGGGAGCGCACGCTGCTGTTCTTCGAGGTGATCGAGGCCCTGCATGACAGGAAGGTGGTCATCGGGACGGACAGCGGCAGCGACGAGGACGACAGCGAGATCAGGTTCGACACCACCGAAGACGAGGTCGAGGAGTACGCCTGATGGCTTATCTGGCAGGAAAGATAGCGCTGGCCGTCAGCGCGGGCGCGCCCAACAACGGACGTGGCGAGAACACCACGACCACACCGGTGAAGAAGGCCCGTATTCGAGGCCAGCTGTATCCGTACGTGTCGGCTCAGGCGTTCCGGCGATGGCTGCGCGACACGATGACCGGCATGGGCATGGTCGCCTCCCCGACCGAGCGGGTGGGCAAGGCGCAGGGCAAGGCGCAGAAGGCGAACACGGCGGCGGACCCCATCCGCTACGCCGATGATGACTTGTTCGGCTACATGAAGGCGGGTGCCAAGAGCGCCGATGAGGCGACGACCTTGCGGGACACGCCGTTCATGGTCGGCACGTTCATGTCGGTGGAGCCGGCACGCCCAACCGAGGACTTCGGCGTGATGTCTCGCGGCGTCGAGGACCCGGTGCTGCACGGCCACGAGTTCTACACCGCTGACCTGGCCGCGCCGTTCCTGCTCGACGTACCTCGGGTGGGCACCTTCACCCTGCCCGCTTCCAACGGCAGCGGGAGGGCGAACTACCTGTCGGCCGATGCGGCTCTGAGCGTGGCGCAGGCCGTGAACATGGGCGCCGAAGTGATCACCTTCCGCGGCCATCCTGCGGTTCGGCTGCCACTGGAGACGCGCAGGGAACGCGTGGCGATGCTGCTGGAGGCGCTGGCCGAGCTGACCGGTGGAGCCAAGAAGGCGCTGCACTACGGCGACCGCACCCCGGCGCTGGTGGCCGCGCTTCCGATGGCGGGTGGGGTGAATCCGCTGACCTTTGCGATCGATGGTGCTACCGACGGCACCGGTCTGACGGTGAGCGGCAAGGTGCTGCGCCAGGAACTGCAGGCATGGCAGGGGCAATGGGAGGCACCCGTACGGCTGGGGTGGCGGCCGGGCTTCCAGGAGAGAAGCCGGAAAGAGTTCGAACACGACCTCGCCGATCTGGTCGAGGAGGGGCAGATCGTCATCGACCATCCGCGATCGATGCTGCGCAGCCTGGCGGAGGAGATCCGTACCGGGCAGCATGACGCCTGGTTCGACGACCCGGCCAGGTGAGCCAGATGAGCAGCAGGCCGGGCCCCGTCCAGGCGGTCCGGGTTGAGCTGTACGCGCCGGTCGCCTCCTTTCGGGATCCGATGTTCCCCGGTGTCAGCCGATGCCTACCGGTGCCACCGCCTTCCACTGTCCGTGGCATGCTTGCCGCCGCGACCGGCCGCGCCAGCGAGCCGGTCGCGCTGGGGCTGGCTGCGTGGGCCGAAGGACGAGGCCTCGATGCCGAGACCTACCACCCCATAGCCGCCGACGGTTCCAACCCTGCCGTCGCAGGCAGGGTGGCGGCCGGCAAAGGTGGCATGACCATCCGGGACAGGCCGTTTCTCATCGGCGTCCGCCTGACGATCTGGATTCCCGGTCCCGAGGGAGACCGGATAGCGCAGGCTCTGCGCAGGCCGGTGTGGGGTCTGCGGCTGGGACGTACCCAAGACCTCGTGCACATCGTTTCCATCCGACAGGTCACCCTGCAGCCCACCGAGCGGGCCACGGTGGGGCACGCTCTGGCTCCGGTGGGAGGGCACGAAGCACCGCTGGCCACCACGTTGAGGTTGGCTGAATCGATCAGTTCCGACCGTGGCCGCACGGAGTACCGCAGCTACCAGTGGTGTTCCGAGCCGGCGGGTGAACATGCCGTTGCAGAGGCGTACCGCGACGAGGACCAGGCGGTCTGGCTGAGTTCGCCGGTCGCCTCGGATGAGGACGGGACGGAGCTGTCCCAAGTGCTGGCCAAGTCTGCCAGCGGGTCAGGATTGGGGCGGCCGGAACTGCTGACCGAGCACAGCCTCGCCGTTCGGGACGCTGCGAGGGCGGTCGCGGGCCGGATCGGCTCTCCCGGAGTGCTTGCCACCCATCCGCGATTCTGGTCGTGGGCGGAGAGCGCCGCGCTGCTGCACGACGCCGGGAAGGTCGCTGAGGGCTTCCAACGCCAGCTCCGCCCTGGCGGTGAAAGCTGGGGCGAACGGCATGAGGTCCTTTCGCTCGCCTACGTGGACCTGCTCACCCGCAACCTGGACGGACACGACAGAAAGATGATCGCGGCCGGTGTGGCGTTCCACCACCGGCCGCTCGTCTCGCACCGCAGCGGTGACCTACGTTCCATGTATCCCCCAGTGGCGGCGTGGGAGCGCAAATTCGGCCACGATCCTGCTCCGGTACTGGGGCGGGCCCGCATACAGGTTCCGGCTGCCCGCCACCGAGAATGGCTGGCCTGGCTCGCGCGCCGGCTTGCTGTTCCCGTCCCAGCGAACGACCGCCGCCTGTGGGAGCTCGCCCGTGATGCCTTCGCCCGGCTGTCTGCCGAGTGGATCAATCCGGTCAGCGAAGAGGAGGGCCTGGTCGCTGTGCTGCTGCAGGGTGCCGTTACCCTCGCGGACCACTCCGGCTCGGCTCACGTACCTCTGCAGACGCACATGCCGCTGCCCCGAAACTTCCTGAGCCGGTTACCGACGCCGTATCCCCACCAGCGGCAGGCAGCAGATACCGCACAACATCTCATCTTGGTGTCCCCCACGGGGAGCGGTAAGACGGAGGCCGGCTTGTCCTGGGCCTCGCGGCAGCTCGATGACATGCCGGCCCAGCCGCGCCTGGTCTGGCTCCTGCCGTACCGGGCCTCCATCGATGCCGCGCGGGATCGCTTCATCGCCAACCTCGACCCCGCCCCCGGCCAGGAGCGGCCGGACATCGGCGTGCTCCACGCCACCGCGGCACGCACGTTGCTGACCCGGGCGATCGCCGACGACTGCACGCCCGGCCCGGCCGACGCTCGCCGTGCCCGGGCCCGAGCCGGCGCGATGCGGCTGTTCAGCCAGCAGGTCAGGGTCGCCACCCCGCACCAACTGTTGCGTGCGGCCATCGCAGGAACCCGCTACTCCAGCGTCCTGCTCGAACAGGCCAATGCCCTGATGATCCTGGACGAGCTGCATGCCTACGATCCTGCGACGTTCGGCCGGATCTGCGCCTGCATGCGGCTGTGGCAGCAGCTGGGTAGCCGGGTGGCGGTCCTGTCCGCGACCCTTGCCCAACCGATGATCACGTTGATTCGCGACACTCTCGGCTCGGTCGAGGTACGCCGGGCTCCGACGGGCACGGCGCCCCCGCGTCATCGGCTCACACTGGACGAAGACCCGATCGACTCCGGCCCCAGCATTGAGCGCATCCGCAGGTGGCTGGAGGAGGGACAGAGCGTCCTGGTGATCGCCAATACGGTCGCTACGGCGCAGGAGCTCTACACGAGGTTCGACCATCCAGACGTGATGTTGCTGCACTCGCGCTTCCGCTCCCAGGACCGGGCTGAGATAGAACGCCGCATCCTCCAGCGCTACCCCGAACGAAAACCAGGAGAGACCACCCTGCGCGGTGGACTGGTCGTGGCCACCCAAGCCGTGGAGGTTTCGTTGTGCCTGGACTTCGACCGGGGAGTCACTGAACTCGCGCCGATCGAAGCCATCGCCCAGCGAGCCGGGCGCATCAACCGGCGTGGCCGGCACCCCGACGGCCTGGTGGAGTTCCGGGTCCACACCAAGGTCGTTCCCAACCGGCCGTACGACGAGGGCGCACTGGACGCCTCGCTCACCGCACTGACCAGTGCACCCGGGCCGGAGATCTCGGAAGAGACCATCGAAACCTGGCTGGACGTCGCCTACTCCACGGCATGGGGCCAGCGCTGGGCCGCCGAGGCCGAGCGTCACCGCGACGAATTCAGCCGGGACTTCCTCACCTTCCCCGACCCGTTCCACGACCGCAGTGAGTTCGCCGCCAAACTTGATGAGGCCTTTGACACCGTCGAGGTGCTGCTCAGCGCGGACCTGGATACGTACCGGACCGAAGCTGAGAAAAATCCACTCCTCGCAGCAGGCCTGCTGATCCCCATCCGCTACACGCAACTCGCAGCTCTCCGCGCCGCAGGGCGGGCCGAATTCGTCAAAGGCGACCTGCGCCTCTGGGTCATCGACGCCGAATACAGTCCCGTCCTCGGACTGGATCTGCAGGTCCAGCCCGCGCCTGTTCCGGAGACCGTTCTGTGAGCGACATCGGCGGGGTCCACATCAAGTACCTGCTGCACTGCCCGCGCCAGCTCTGGCTCTACATGCGTGGCTACCGCCCCGAGCAGCGCAGTGACGCGGTCGCCTACGGCGAAGCTGTGGATGACACCACTTATACGCGCCGACGGGATATCGACCTCGGTGAGGCGAAGATCGACTGGGTCACGACAGGCGCCGTCATCCACGAAACCAAGTCATCCCGAGCGCCCTCGGAACAGCATGAGGCCCAGGTGCGCCACTACTGCCTGCTGCTGGAACGCAGAGGCGTGACTGTCCAGCACGGCATCATCCACTACCCGCTCATTCGCCGTACGGTCACCGTCGCCTGGGACCGGCAGGCCCGCGCCCTCGCCGAAGACACCGAACGGCAGGCCCGGACCGTGATCAGCGCCTCCGACACACCACTCAGATTGGACCGCCCACGCTGTCGTGGGTGCTCCTACACCGACTACTGCTGGGGAGACTCATGAGCGCCGCCGGCCGGACCTACTGGCTCACCCAGCCTTGTCGCATCCGCCGCGAGGACAACAGCGTACGCATCGAACGGGCCGACCAGGCCCCGGTGCGCGTCCCCATCACCGACATCCGCGACCTGATCGCCTTCGACCACGTCGACATCAACACCTCGGCGGTTTCACTACTCAGCCGCCACGGCGTCATGGTGCACATTCTCGACCACTACGGGAACTACGCCGGCGCTATCGCTCCCGCCGAAGACACCAGTTCCGCTCATGTCCTGCGCCGCCAAGTCACCCTCGCCAGCACGGAAGACAAGCGCCTGGAGATCGGCCGCGCGCTCATCGCCGCCACAGCGGCCAACGTCCGGTGGGCCATGGACACCGACCTGCTCGACACCCCGCTCGCCCGGCTGGAGGAACAACTCCCCACCTGCCAGACCAGCGAGCAACTCATGGGCGCAGAAGGCAATTACCGCCGTACGGCCTGGGGCGTTCTGGACACCATCCTCCCTACATGGCTCCGCCTCGAAGGCCGGAGCCGCCGCCCACCTGCCAACGCAGGCAACGCCCTCATCAGTTACGCCAACGCCATCACCTACGCCCGAGTGCTGACCGCACTCCGCTGCACACCCCTGCACCCGGCCCTCGGCTTCCTCCACGCCGACACCGATCGGCGCCGCAACACCCTCGCCCTGGACCTGGCGGAACCCTTCAAACCGCTGTTCGCCGAACGTCTGCTCAAACGCGCCGCCGCCCAGAAGTACCTGCGTCCCAGCGACTTCGAGTCCGACGTCGGCAACGCCTCCCTCAGCCGGGACGGCCGCAAGAAGGTCTCCGAACTCATCCGCACCGAGTTGGCCACCACCGTCCACCATCGGGCGCTACGCCGGAAAGTCTCCTACGAGGAGCTCATTCACCTCGAAGCTCTCAAACTGGTCCGGCTCTGCCTGGAGGACGCCGCCTACAAGCCGTTCCGGCCCTGGTGGTAACCGTGTTCGTCATCGTCGTCTACGACACCCTCGCTGAACGCAATCCCGCCGTCCTCAGAACCTGCCGGCAATACCTGCACTGGGTGCAGCGGAGCGTCTTCCAAGGCGAACTCTCCACGGCACAGCACCGCAAGTTCGTCAGCGCTATCACGGCCCAGATCGACCCGAGCTATGACAGCATCCTCATATACCGCACCCAAGGCCCCCACAACATCCAGACCGACCTCATCGGCCAAGCCCTCGGCAACACCGACCCCGTTCTGTGAACCACCCCTTCTGACCTGGGCTTCTGCACTACCGGCGGGTCGCTGCAAAACACCTCGCTCCGGCGCCATGCAAGGTGTCTCTGACCTGCGACTTTACCTTGGGGTCGCTCATCACCCCTGGAGGGATCGCAACTGACCGGATTCGCCGAGTGAGCGGAACCAGCTCTGTGGTCGCTCATCACCCCTGGAGGGATCGCAACCCCAACGGTGTCTCCAGTCGGCCAACACCTCCAGGTCGCTCATCACCCCTGGAGGGATCGCAACCCGCGATCAGCCGAGGGGTGCCCCATTTTCAGGTCGCTCATCACCCCTGGAGGGATCGCAACCCCGGGTACACGTAGACCGGCAGGTCGGCAGCAGCAAGGTCGCTCATCACCCCTGGAGGGATCGCAACTGCCGCAGGACGTGGCCGACGAGTACCGCGCCGCGCAGTCGCTCATCACCCCTGGAGGGATCGCAACATGTCCATAGACCCCGTCCCCGTCACCCTCGAAGGTCGCTCATCACCCCTGGAGGGATCGCAACCGCAGCCGTTCACGTGCGACGCCGAGCGTGGCCCGGGTCGCTCATCACCCCTGGAGGGATCGCAACGCCGCGAGTGCGGCCATGACGGCGCCCAGTTCCGGTCGCTCATCACCCCTGGAGGGATCGCAACCGGTAGTCCGCCTCGACGACGGCGAGCGCTCCGGGTCGCTCATCACCCCTGGAGGGATCGCAACGCCGTGTCCAACACCAGCCGCCACGACGGGCTGTTGCGTCGCTCATCACCCCTGGAGGGATCGCAACTGCGGGTCCGGCGCTGTCCTCGACGCGCTGCCCGCGTCGCTCATCACCCCTGGAGGGATCGCAACGTGCGGCTACCAGGGCGATCACCCGATACATCTGACGGTCGCTCATCACC
This sequence comes from Nonomuraea sp. K271, assembly GCF_009908215.1. Taxonomy (NCBI): domain Bacteria; kingdom Bacillati; phylum Actinomycetota; class Actinomycetes; order Streptosporangiales; family Streptosporangiaceae; genus Nonomuraea; species Nonomuraea sp. K271. The sequence goes on from NZ_JAAAHR010000002.1 coordinate 108,667, forward strand.
CCTGGAGGGATCGCAACTTGCGGAGGCCGCAGACGTACCCAACCTTCCCGGGGTCGCTCATCACCCCTGGAGGGATCGCAACAACAGGCTCATCTGGCCGCTGAGCGGCTGGTTCACGGTCGCTCATCACCCCTGGAGGGATCGCAACTTGATCAGGTCTGCGGCGGCCACCTGATGGCGGTGGGTCGCTCATCACCCCTGGAGGGATCGCAACCCGTCCACCACTGGGGCCATCGGGTGGACGACGTCCGGTCGCTCATCACCCCTGGAGGGATCGCAACGTGGTCAGCGGGCCCTTCTTCTCCGCTGCCATATCGGGTCGCTCATCACCCCTGGAGGGATCGCAACCGGTCTGCCGCTTCGGGCCGCCGCTTCGGGGCGTCGGTCGCTCATCACCCCTGGAGGGATCGCAACCGGCGGTTGTGTCCGGCTGCGGAGCCAAAGATGACGGTCGCTCATCACCCCTGGAGGGATCGCAACCCCGTGCCGATGCTCTGCTTGGCCCACGTGAGCGGTCGCTGTCGCTCATCACCCCTGGAGGGATCGCAACGCGATGACGCCTGGAGCATGATCCGGCTGTCGGACCGTCGCTCATCACCCCTGGAGGGATCGCAACAGAGTCAGGGGGTGGGTTCTGCGTGCTTGCCGAGTGCTTGTCGCTCATCACCCCTGGAGGGATCGCAACACGAAGCTGCCCGCCGAGCCGGACCGGGCGGTCGCGGTGTCGCTCATCACCCCTGGAGGGATCGCAACCGTGGAAGGAAGCCGCCAACGCCATCCAAGGCGAGTCGCTCATCACCCCTGGAGGGATCGCAACTTGCCGTCGAGCGTCCCCGTGACGGTGAGCGCGGCCATCCGTCGCTCATCACCCCTGGAGGGATCGCAACAACCGTGCGGTGCAGGATCGGCTCGCCGCACAGGTCGCTCATCACCCCTGGAGGGATCGCAACCCGGTGCGGCCTGGCGGCTGGTCGCACCGGGTCAAACCGTCGCTCATCACCCCTGGAGGGATCGCAACCGCGACGCGAGCGCGTACGCGGCCACCGACTCCGGTCGCTCATCACCCCTGGAGGGATCGCAACCTTGGAAGTCATCTCTCCTCGGTTACGGTGAGTGAGGTCGCTCATCACCCCTGGAGGGATCGCAACAGCGGCGGCAGCTGGGTGCGTGCCAGGCTCGGGACGCCCGTCGCTCATCACCCCTGGAGGGATCGCAACGAGACACCTGGAGGTCGATGCCCTCTTCTTCGGCCATCCGTCGCTCATCACCCCTGGAGGGATCGCAACGCGACCACCTGATGTTCAACATGCGGAACCCGACTACCGTCGCTCATCACCCCTGGAGGGATCGCAACAAGGCGAGGAATCACCTGAGGGAGCATCCCGCGTCGCCGTCGCTCATCACCCCTGGAGGGATCGCAACGTGACGAGGATCTCCGACCCCATGGTCAGCTCTCGCAGGTCGCTCATCACCCCTGGAGGGATCGCAACCCGTGCCCGTCTTCGGGGCTGGTGCCGTAGAACCAGTCGCTCATCACCCCTGGAGGGATCGCAACCAGTCCCGGCAGGTGGTGCGGGCGAACTGCTGGCCGGTCGCTCATCACCCCTGGAGGGATCGCAACGGTGGGTCGGTTCGCAGCTCCGATGCTGTGCCTGGGTGGAAGTCGCTCATCACCCCTGGAGGGATCGCAACACGCAGCTCTCGTGCTGGGGCATCGCCATGCGGGCGAGTCGCTCATCACCCCTGGAGGGATCGCAACGATGGCGCGGATCGCCGCCCCGTTCTGTGAGGTGGTCGCTCATCACCCCTGGAGGGATCGCAACAGGTGTGCCGCCGGTTCCACACGATCGCCGACGTCACGCGTCGCTCATCACCCCTGGAGGGATCGCAACAGCGGGGAAGCGGCCACGGCCGGCTCGGCAGCCGCGTCGCTCATCACCCCTGGAGGGATCGCAACTGCCATCAGTACGGCCCCCAAATCGGCGAGGGCTCGCGTCGCTCATCACCCCTGGAGGGATCGCAACCTATGAGCTGCCGGATCACGGCCGCGTCGTGCTCCGCGTCGCTCATCACCCCTGGAGGGATTCCGTCAATGGCCTTTCGCCTGGGTATTGCGCAGGAGCGAGGACGTATCGCTGGCTACTGAGTGTCACCGTTGCCACGCAGTCCACGGCATTAGTGCTGCTGGCCGGGTCCTGATGCGCGTCGTGTGTTGAGTCGTTGTAGGACGGCCTGGGTTTCGGGAGAGGGGGCGACGCCGAGGGTGTTGAGGCGGGCGTCGAGGTGGCGGGCGCGTTGGCGGGCTTCGTCGGTGCGGCCGAGATCGAGGAGGAGGCGGATGGCGGAGCGGGTGGCGCTTTCCATGTCAGGGTCGAGGGCGCAGGCTTGGTCGTAGATTTCCAGGGCTCGTTCGTTGTGGCCTGCGCGTTCGTGGAGGGCGCCTAGTTGGAGCAGGGCTTTGACGCTGGAGATGGTGAGTGGCCAGCGGTGGTCCTGGTCGAGCCAGTCGTAGCGCAGGCCCTGGCCGAGTTGTCCGTGGCATAGGGCTGCGGCGGTTTCGAGGGCGGCGCGTTTCGCGTGCTCGTCGGTGGCGGTGCGGGCGTCGGCGAGGGCCTGGTGGTAGGTCCACAGGTCGATGTGGATGTGCTGGGGTTCGATGCGGTAGGTCCTGCCGCTGCGTTCGATGAAGTGGGCCTTCTTGTCGTCCGGAGGGCAGGCGTCGCGCAGGGCGGTGCGCAGGTCCTTGAGGGCGGCGTGGAAGCGGTAGCCGGCCAGCGTTTCCTCGAGGTCGGGCCAGAGGTGGTCGCAGATCTGTTCGCGGCTCAGTCCCTTTGGGTGGAGGGCGAGGAGGACGAGAAGTTCGAGTGCCTTGGTTCGCCGGGACAGGTCTACGGGGGTGCCGTGTACGTCGATGGCGGGTTCGCCGAGGAGCGTGACCCGTACCGGTTGTGGTGTTGTGGACGGCTCGGGGACGGGGAAGTCGGCTGGGTGTTCGGGGTGGTCGACCGGCATGCCGTTGCCGGTGGCGAGCGTGTGGAGCAGCGAGGTCGCCGCCCCTGGCGGTAGGTGGAAGAGCGTCGCGTCGCGGAGTTCTGCGGCCATGGGGCCGGTCGCTTCGGTGATGCGGTGGTTCTGGTTGAGCTCGCAGGTGGTTCCTGATGGGGCGTGGCCGGTCAGTACGGCGCCGACTCCGAGGCTGGATGCCATGGTCAGGAGGTTGTCGAGGTACGGTTGGCCGTCGGGGCAGGACGCGGCCAGCAGCAGCGCGGGCAAGGGCTCGCCGGGTTCGGTTTGGCGGAGCTGGTGGATGTCGTCGGCCTCGTAGTCCTGGAGGAGGCCGCGGCGGCCGACGAGTTGTTCTTCGAGGTGGTTGAGGGCTTCGTCGAGGGTGGCGGTCAGCTGGAGTTCGGGCAGGTGGGCGGTCAGGGTGGTGATGGTGTCGCCGAACCAGCGTTCGGCGTCCTGGACGGGGATGAGGACGTCGGCGCGGTAGGCGTCGGCCTGGGTGAGCAGGTCGAGGACGATGGCTCGGACGCAGTCGTCGGCTCCCGGGCCGGTGAGGGCCAGGTTCAGCCCGGACAGCGGCAGGTTTACGGGCTTGTCGTCGCGGGTTCCGGCTTTGAGCGTGACGGGTGGGTCTATCTCGAAGGCCGAACTGACCAGGTCAAGATCGGCTGGTGGTGCCGCCTCTGGTCGGGTGCTTCGGTACGCCTGTTCCAGTGCCCGTACGGCTGAAGGCTGGGGCTCGGGGGCGGGGACGCTGATGGGCTCGTCGATGGCAGGAGTGGTCAGACGGCGTCTGCGGTGGAGCCGGGTGGCGGCGAGTGCGACGGCGATGCCGGCGGCGAAGGAGAGCGCCATCATCCCGCCCTGGGGGAGGACGACCACCTCGGAAGAGGTCGCTTCCGCGTTGGGCTTCGCGAGTGCGGCCAGAGGGCGTGGCGAGAGGGCCTCGGTGGTAGCCGTGGTTTCGCCGCGGGATGGCTGGTGGGGCTCCGGCTCGGTGATGAGGCGCGACGAGGAGGCCCAGAAGTGAGGCGGCTCGTTCGTGGGGGCTTGGTGATGCGGCTTGGTGGTGAGCCGGGGAAGGGTACGGCGCAGGACCGGCTTCGCTCTTCGGGCGTCGCGCCCCTGCTTGGGCAGGACGAGACGCCATCCCGGCTCCAGTACGTCGGGGTCGGTCAGCCGCATCCCGCCGGGCTGTGGGCGTCCCTTGTTGAGCTTGAAGATCTTCTTGTAGCGGCTGCCCTTGCCGAGATGCTGCTTGGAAATGCCCCACAGCGTCTCGCCGGAAGCGACGGTATGCGTCCGTGCGCGCTCGGGCTTTCTGGCGTCGGCGGGCAGGCGCAGGGTGCTGCCGGGTTCGAGCCACTCGCCGCGGGTGAAGGGGCGGCCGTCGTCCATGGTGCGGCCCTGGTTCAGGGCGATGATGTCGCGGTAGCGCATCGGGTCGCCGAGCTGCTTGTCGGCGATGGTCCACAGGGTGTCCCGCTGCTGGACGACGTAGGTGACGTAGGGCTTCTCGGCGACGCTGCCGGCCGGTTCCACGGTTGCCGCGTGTTCGGGCAGTTCCGTGGAGGTGGCGGTGACCGCTGCGGCTGGGATCAGGGCGCGGGGCGCGGCGATGGGGGCGGTCGCGGCGACGGTGATGGTGGTGATCAGGTACGCGGCCAGTCGCTGGAAAGGCAGGCGTACGTGGTTGCGCCGGGCACGGACCGTGCCCACCAGCTCCACCGCCACGGCGAAGGCGAACAGCGCCCAGCAGGTCCACACGGTGGCGAGCAGCAGGGTCTTGATGACGACGGGCTCGCCTGGCGTGGCCAGGTCATCGAGCGTGGGCAGGTCGACAGGCCAGAAGAAAATCAGCAGGATGGCGGGCATCCCGCCCAGCAGGGCGATGAGTGCCGTGCCGGCGGCGGTTCTGGCGAGTAGCGGATGACGCAGCCCGTACATCGTCATGGTTGTCCTTGTTCGATGCCGTGGAACATCCGCGCGGCGGCGGAGGCTGTGGCGGTAACGGTGTCGATGCCGATCAGGGAAAGCAGGAAGGCGGGCCGGGACACGGTGACGGTGACCCGGACCTGGTTGCCGGTCGTGGCGACGGCGCCGGCGTGGCCGGCTGTGTACAGGTAGGCGCGGGCCGCGGCGGAAGCTCGGGCGGGGTCGGTCTCGAACTGGCCGCTAGCGTAGGCGCGTGCGGTGTTCAGCTGTCCGGCTCCGGCGCGGGCGGCTTCCTCTGCTGCGGCGTACGCCTCCCGGTAGGCGCGGATCTTGGCGCCGCCGTCCACCATGAGGCCCGCGCACAGCAGCAGAGCGAACGCGATCACTGCGGTGAACACCGTGACCGAACCTCGCTCGCCGTTCACGACTGGTTTCCGCGGGCTCGGTATGGGTCGATCGGGCTGGTGAAGCTGCTGGTGAGGTTCTTGGTGCCGGGAATTCCCGGTACGGCGAGGTCGGCCAGCTGCACCTCGCAGGAGACCCGGGCGACCACGGTCGCGGGCCTGCCGAGCGGGGCGGACAGGCCGGTGGTGTCCACGGTCACCGACGGCGTGCAGGCCAGCCCTTCGCGGGCGAGCGCCGCCCGTGCGCTGCTCAAGGCGGCTGATCGTGCGGTCGCCGGGTCACGGGAGATGGAGGCCTGGCGGGCGGCGTCCCGGGCGGCGGCTTCGATGGCGCTGTGGGCGAAGGAGACGCGGCCCAGCCCGATGACCATCACCAGCAGCGCGATCAGTGCCGGTGCGATGATCGCCATCTCCAGGGCGATGGACCCGCGCTCGTGGGTCATCCGGTGGTCCATTTCTCGATGGGGGCGCGGGCGACCTGGGTCACGGGGAGCGTGAGCAGGGGGACCAGGCTGACGGCCTGGCCGCTGACCGACACTTCGAGGGTGTCCGTGTCGTGGGTGATGGCGACGTCGGGGTGGGTGAGGAAGGAGCCGCCCGCCTGACGGATGAAGCGTTCGGCACTCGCCTGCCCCGCCGAGAGGGTGGAGCCGTGGGCGCGGCCGGCGCGTAGTCCTTCCTGGGCGGCGGCCATGGCGAGGGTTCTGGCGTGGAACCACAGCGCGGTGTTCATGGTGAGCATGACGAGCAGGAGCACCGCCGGATAGACCAGGGCGGCCTCCAACGTCGCAGATCCGCGCTCGCGTTCGCTCATTTGATCTTGGCGAGCTGTTCGTTGACGACGGAGGTGATCTTCGTGCCGACGGTGATGGCCAGCAGGAAGACCACGGCCGCGATGATCACCCATTCGACGGTCGACGCGCCGCGTTCGGGGTCCAGGCCGCGTCGTACGGCACAGCGGTTGATCAGCAGCTCCAGCCGTACGGCGATCGCGAGCGCGCGGTTACGGATCATCGGTCGGATACCTCCGGGAGAACGGTCAGCCGCCGGTCATCCGCGCGAAGGCGGGATAGCCGAGCAGCAGCAGGAACCCGAGGACCGACAGGGCCATCGGGACGGTCATGGTCTCGGTACGGGACCGGGCCTTGGATACCTCGGCCGACAGGTCCGCCTCGCGCAGGGACTGGGCCTTGGCCGTCAGGGTGTCGAGGATGCTTGCTCCTCGGGTGCCGGCGAGCTGGGCGATGGCGGCCATGTCCGCCAACTCCGGGACGTCGACCTCCTCAGACAGCCGGGTGAGTTCGTCCCACGCGCTGCCGGTGCCCCTCCGCCCGGGGTCCAGGGCCTGGGCCAGCCGCTGGAAGGTCCACCCGTGGCCGACCTTCGCCGCGGACTCCAGCGCCTCGGCCGGCCCCGCCCCGGCGGCGCGGGCGAGCGCGACCAGGTCGAGGTAGGCGACGATGGCCTGCCGGAACGCCGCGCGCGCCTCGGCGGCCTGGCCACGGATGGCGGCGTCAGGGGCGAAGAACACGGCGGCGCCGAACGCCAGGCACGCCGCCCAGGAGACGGACCAGGGCAGGACGACATCGAGCAGCGCGCACCACGCCCAGAACACGAACGGACCGGCCGCCCCCAAGGCGATCATCAACGCCTTCTGGGCGAGGTAGTCGTGGGGAGTCTTGCCGAGCAGAACCAGATCCGCGTGCGGAACCCGCGCGCCGATCATCGTCCCGGCGAGTCTCGTGACCAGCCGTGATTTCCAGTCCTGGGCGGGTTCGGCCCGTGCGCCCGGCCGCAGGCGTTCCATCGCGGGGGCGAGCGCCGGAGGGGCCGGGAAGGCGGCGGACAGGGCGAGAGCGGCTCCGAGGCCGCCGACCGCGCCGCAGGCCAGCACGATCTCGATCATGTACGCTCCCCTGCGGCGTTGAGGAAACGGTGCCCCTTCGGCGCTCTGGCCAGGCGGTGCAGCCAGGTGAACGCGCCCGCGTACAGACCGATCACGATCGCGAGCACCAGCTGCCCGCCGACCGTGCTGAACGGCGCCACGTAGGTGGTGTTGAGCAGGGCGAAGGTCGTGTAACCGAGGAGCGCGCCGACGACCCAGCGGGCGGTGACGCGGTGGGTGGCGCGTTCGGCGTTGATCTCCCGGCGGGCGGCGACGTCCTTGGCGACCGTACGGGCCAGGCGTTGCAACACCTCGCGCAGCCCTTGCCCGCGAGCCTGGCAGGCCAGGATCAGCGCGGCGGCGATCATGTCGCCGGTCGGGTCGGCCAGATCGTCGGCGAACGCCCGCAGCGCCTGCTCGGTGGGGGTGCGATAAGTGAGCCGCCGGGCCAGGGCTCGCACCTCGGCGGCGATCGGCGCGGGTGGGTGGTCGGCGCTGGAACGCAGCGCTTCTTCGATGCCCGCGCTGCCGCCGAGTACGTCGGCCAGGTGGCGGATCCAGGCCTCCAGCGCTTCGAGCCGCTCGATCTGCTGGACGGTGTCGCGGCTGGTCAGCATGCGCGGCAGGGCCACCGCGCCGGCCGCGGCCCCGGCGGCGGCGACCGGCCAGCCGGTCAGCCACCACGTCACGCAGAACGCGCCCAACCCGTACACCGACGGCATGACCGCGGAGCGGGGGATCCGCCGCCGTGGCGGGCGCGGCGGACGTACCGGAACCCGAAGCGACCCGGCGGCGGCCAGCAGCGGCCCGGCGACCAGCGCCGCTCCGGCGAGCGCGGCCAGCCAGCCCGTCACGCCCACCCTCCCGCGAACAGGTTGGCGTCGAAACCGGCCGCGACCAGCTCGCCCATGCACTGCGGGATGGTGTTCGGCACCGCCCGTCCGTCCCGGCCGGGGACGTAGACACGGTTGACCGCCGGCTCCAGCCCGTCGGCCGGTGGCAGAACCTCATGGATCTCGGCGACGTAGCGGCGGTTCACCAGGCCGTCTGGGTCGTGGCGGAGCTCGTGCCGCAGGTGGACCACGAAGTCCACCGCCATGCCGATGGTGCGGAACAGCGTCTCCGGCGCGATCGACAGGCCGCCCGAGCCCGCCAGGATCAGCATCCGCGAGAACACCTGGTCGGCCGAGTCGGCGTGCATGGTGCAGATGGAGCCGGCGCCGCCGGTGTTCATCGCCTCCAGCATCGGTACCATCTCGTCCCCGCGGACCTCGCCGACGATGATGCGGCGGGCGTTGAAGCGCAGGGCGTCCTCGATCAGCTGGTGCAGGGTGATCGCGCCGAAGCCCTCGGTGTTGCCCTCGCGGGCCTCCAGCGCGAGCACGTCGCGGTGCCGGTCGGGCTGGGCGTGCAGGAAGAGCTCGTACTCCTTCTCGACGGTCGCGATCCGCTCGTCCGGGTCGATCTCGGCCGCCAGGGCGCGGGCGAAGGTGGTCTTGCCGTCGCCCATCCCGCCGGTGATCACGATGTCCTTGTGGGCGCGTACGGCGGCGGCCAGGAAGGCCCGGCAGCCCTTGTCCAGGGTGTCGGACGCCATCAGGTCGTCCAGGTCGGCGTGGAGCATGCCGTGCCTGCGGATCGACAGGCACGGGCGCGGCGTGACGCCCATGATCGCGGCGATCCGGGTTCGGCCGACCGACAGGTGCAGGCGCGGGCGCGCGATGGAGAAGTCCCGAGCGGTCTGGCCCTGGTAGGCGGCCCAGCGGCGGACGTTGCCCACCAACTCCTCGTCGCTGTCGGCGATGGACGGGCCGGGCACCTTGCGGCCGTCGGAGTAGGTGATCCACACCTGATCGCAGCCGTTGACGTCGATGTTCTCCACGTCGGGGTCGTCGACGAACGGTTGCAGCCGTCCCAACGCGAAGATCTCGTTGTGTACGGCCTCGGCCAGCAGTCGCTCCTCCGACAGCGTGGGCGCGCTCCTGCCGGCGAGGGTCCGGCCGTCGGTGTAGTCGCGGACCAGGTCGATGATGACCGCCCGCGCGTACTCCCGGACCGCCTCGTCCCCGGTGACCGCCGCGTTGTCGAGCGCCTCGGTCACCTGCGGCACGAGCTCTCGTACCGCTCGCTGCACGTCGAAGCTCACGATGCCGGCACCTGCTCGCCCAGCTTGGTCCCGAGCGACCGCGCCGCCCGCAGGAGCAGGGATCGCAACAGGTGACCCTCGCTGCCCGTGCCGTGCGTCAGGACCGCCGCCGCCTTCGGATCACGCGGAAGGTGGCCCACCACGTCGATGTCCAACGTCTTGGCCACCTCCCTGCGCCCGTAGGGACCGTCACCGGTCAGCAGCACGCGCGGGCTCGGCCGGTGTCCTCGTGCCGCCGTGATCGTGGCGAGGCGGGGAGCGAGTGCGGACAGGTCCCGCAGCGTCGGCCGGGCGACGACGAGGACATGATCCGCGACTGCAAGCAGAGGAACAGGTGTGTCCGCACCGCCGATGCGGCCGATGTCGGCGATCACGTCCCCTGACATGGTGGCGAAGGTCTCGGCGATGTCCCGCCACAGCGGCTGAACCGCCGACACCTGGGAAGGGCTCGCCAGCCCCGGCAGGATCCGGCGGCTGTCCGGACCGTTGAGCTGCAGCACCTGCTCGGCCAGCGTGGACGTCGCATCGGCGCTCCGCCGCAACTGCACCGCCCACTCGCCCAGCCCGCGATCCTGTAGCTGACCGGCCAGGAACCCCGACAGGACGCTCCCACCGGCCGGGTCGCACTCGGCGAACAGCACGGTACGCGGCCAGGCGAGGGTCAACGCCAGCCCGGCCGTCGTCACGCCGGGGCTGTGCCCGCCGGAACACAGGACGATCAGCATAAGTACGCTCACCCGGCCCGCGACTGCAACACGATCGCGACGGTGCCCTCGGCCGCCTGGCGGGCCAGCGCCGTACCGGCTGCGGCCGGGACGATCAGATCGACCACGACCAGGCCGTCAGCATCCGGCTGGCCCACCTGGTCCACCCTGGCCTGGTGGTCCTGCGCCGGTCCACGGCCCGCCTCACCCGAGGACACGGCGGTGGCCACGACCCAGTCACCGGGCTGAATCCCCCGGGCCGGGAGGCGGCTGGGCTTCAGCGCCACCGGCACCACGACTTCGCCCGGTCCCGGTACCAAGGTCTCGGTCACGTGCGCGGGGGAGAGCAGGCTGCCCGCCTTCAGGTCCACTGCGGCACGCTTTCCGACCAGCGTGCTCTTGCCTGCCGCGTCGACGGACTGGACGGCCGCGTCCACGCCGAGCGCGACCGTACGCAGGTCCTGCGCCTGGATCTGCTGGCCGACGGGCACATCACGCGCCATGACCAGCACCGGCACCCGCTGGCTGGCGACCCCGTACACCTGCCAGGCTCCCAACGCCCCCAGAGCGGTCAGCGCGACGCCGACCACGAGCATCATCGGGCTGCGCCGGCTCGGCAGCGGACGTAGCTGGCCCGCCTCCCTGGGCGGCGAGAGCCGCTGAAGCAGCATCAACCTCTATCCCTTCGTGACCAGCGCCTGCGCCTCGACGATGCGCACCGGGAACGTGACCGACCTGGTGATCGCGGGCAGCGCGCCACCCGCACCGCCGGAACCGCGCCACGTGCCACCCCAGGTGACCGAGACGGTCACGCGGCGGGCGTTCGCCGGGCGCTGGAAGCGGTACGAGCAGGTGGAGCTCTGGCGCGCGACGGGCCGGCTGGGGTCGTAGGCGGTTCCCGGGCCGTTGCAGGTGATGGTGTGGCCCTCACCCGTGTCGATGGCCATCCGCTGCGGCCTCGCCGTGGCTTCCGCCCAGACTCCGCTGGTACGCAGCCGCTTGGTCCTGGCCGTCCACTGTCCCTCAGCCAGATAGAACCAGTGGGGGAGCCCCACCAGCCCGTCCCGTCCACGTGGCGGAGCCGTTAGCACCCGCGGCGCCGCGATCGGGATGCGCTTGTACGCCCGATGGGCGAGCTGCTCGGCGATGACGGCCGGGGCACGCTTGTTCTCGATCCAGACGATCTTCCGGGACCCGTTGGAGCATTTGACCTCGTACCAGGCGCCCTTCTTCACCGGCTCGGTGCTGAGGGGCCTGTCGGGGTCGGCGTACTCGCGGCCCACCTTCTGGAGACCGTGCGCGTACCACCATCGCTGGTAGGAGCAGGTGACCTTCGGCTTGCCGGTGCGAGTGGCCGGTGCTTTGCGAGGCTTGGCCTGGGCCCAAATGGTGTAGTTGAAAGGCTGCGTTGCCACGCCGACACCATCTCCGTCGTCGTGCGTGACAGGCAGGCCCATGAGTTCGCCGACGATGACAAGGGTCATGAGGTTGGCGAACATGGCTCGGTCAGCTGCGTCATCTTCGCGACCCGCCACACGCCGTCCGCCTCCTTGGTGAGGGCGGCGACCATGTAGGTGTGGGGCATGCCATGGGTGAGGCGCTTACCCGTTCGGTCGTCTGCTTGGCCGGCTTTCCGAGCGTCCTGGCAGTCGCGCAGCAGAGCTCCGTCATCTCGGATGTCTACTTCGAAGATGTGGAAGTCGGGCTGTCCCCAGGTGACCCGGCCTTGGGCACGCAGTGCGGCGATGCCCTTCAACATCGTGCCGAGAAGGGGCTGGGTCGCGACTGGTTTGAGAATCGCCCTGCGCTCCTCGGGCTGGGCACGTTCGGCAAGCGGTCCGGCTCGGTACACCTCGCGGTACACGGCCATGATGGCTTCCTTGTCCGTGGTGGGGCTGGGAGTCGGCGTGGTTGGAGCAGCCGAGTGCTTGGCTGCAAGGGTCGGGCTCGGGTGGTGCTCGCCGGACTGACAACCGGCGACGCCACCTACTGCGGTGACGATCAGTGCCATCACCAGCATGACTTGCCGGGATCTCGGGGAATCCGCCCTCACCAACCAGAATCCTCACATAGAGAGATTGATCCGCTACACATGGTTGCCAGATCAGGGTAGCCGCCGTCCTCCGGCCGCTGATGGCCCAGCCAGCTGATCATTACGTGATGTTTATCCACTGGCGTCGGCATGGGCATCGGTCAGCAAGTACACCCTTTGCCGGGACCATGCCTGTTCAAGAAGCCCGCCTCAGCCGAGCAGTTGCAGAACCCTTTCGGCCTGGTGTTCCAGGGTGCCCACCGGGTTATGTGGTGTGGCCAGCCCATCCGGGCCGAGCTGGAGAAACCAGCCGAGTGCGATCAGGCGGCGAAAGCCCCGGACTCGTTCGGCTTCTGCTGCGGTGAGGTCGATGTGGACCAGCAGGTGCTCAGCGTCAAGGTCGCCGTCGAGTCGAGAGATGTGTTCCGCTATCTCGCCGAGTTCGAAGGCGCGATCATTGCGGCCTGAGTCCTCCCAGTCGATGAGCCACACACGACGCTCGTGATCGTCCCAGAGGTAGTTGGCGCGGTTCCCATCCGCCAGCCCCAGGACGGGTGGCAGAGGGTTCGTGATGAGCCTGCCGGGTGCGTCGGAGGCCAGCCAGGCGGATCCCGCTCGGAATGCCTGGTGCACGAGGGGATCGTCGCCGAGGTCGGGGTGCTTGTCGGCCCAGGATCGAGCTTTGTTCACGGCTGTTGCAGGTCCCCAGGGTGCGGGTTCTACCGCTTCCACTACCCGTGTGGGGATCTCCTGGTGGAGTCGGTTGAGTGCGGTGGCCATCGCCCTGATCTGCTCGTCAGTGGCATGTTCGCCCCGAAGCACATGACCCGGCAGTCTGCTCATCGTGATCGTGGGTGGATGGGCGTGGAGCGCGGCGTCCACAGGTGCGGGGGCGAGGCCGGGCGTGTGCTCAGCAAGAAGCGTCAGCGCAGTCCACTCTCGGTGAGGTTCTCCCCGATCCCATGACCTGTACCTCTTGACCACGACGTCGTCGCCGAGTTCGAGGTTGTGGGTGCTAAACCGGTCAGGCATGCGCTCGCGTCACCCTTTCGTTCCTTCCTCCGGAGGCCTGAGCAGTTCGCGTCTGTATTTCTCGGAAAGGACGGGCTTGAGGTTATCGCAGGTCACTGCGGTGCACTTCGATGATCGATGGCGCGGGATCGCTCGAGCTCCAAGCGCACCAGCCCGCGTGCTCGCATCAATAGTGCTGTTTCGTCCACGCTTAGTGGCGCTACGTGTCCCGGTAACGGAGTGTCACGTACCCAATGGGGCTGTTTTCTGATTTGTGATGATCGAGTGTCTTGTCGGGATGGTGGGGATTTCTTACGTTGATCGTCAGGAAGTGATCAGCTCCGAGCCGCGCGGGCGAACGTGGGTTTCCCCGCGGCGAAGGGCGACGGTTGGTGCCTTGTCGGTGTCCCTCGTTGTGGTTCGGAGTGTGGTGGCGCATGCGCCCGGTTCTGTCATGGCCTCGTTCTGCCGGAATAGTGATCGCGCTGGCAGCTCTGGCACCCGGGCTGTTGGTGTTACAGGCGTCACCGGCCGTGGCTGCCCCCGTGGTCCGTGCGGTTGACGGTGGCGACTCCTTATCGGTGGTGCCGCAACAGATGACTGGGTCGGCAGCGGGATTGCCGTCGCTGCTGCCTGCCGTCAAGGTGCCGGCTGCCACGGAGGCTACGGCGGGTTGGCGTTCCGAGGTCAAGACGCCGGAGGGCGCGGTGCCGTTGGAGGACCGGACCATCGATTCGTCAGCGGACGAATCGGAGAAGGACGGTCTTCCTCCTGGGGTGGCGAGGGTTGAGGCGGCGGATCGGGCGTCGGCGATGATCGTGCCGACCCTGGTGGATGTGTATCCCAAGCAGGGGTACCTGCTTGATTCGCTGACGCCGTCGTTGCGTGCGTGGGGACAGAGCAGCAGCGGTCTCGCCGCGCTTTCGTATTCGTTCAAACTGTGTGATGTCGAGTCGATGTCTGGTTCGGGGTGTACGACGTCCGGCTATGTGCCGGGCAACGGCAACCGTTGGAGCGTTCCGTCAGGCAAGCTGTCCTGGGGCAAGCAGTACTGGTGGACGGTCACGGTCCGGGATTCCTCCAATTTCTTGACAACGACGTCGCCGGTGTTGACGTTCGTGACCGGTGTCCGGCAGCCGGTGGTGGCCTCGTCGTTGGCAAGCAATGGCATCGCTGGGCGGGAGTTCAACCAGCAGACGGGCAACTACACCACCACATCCACGGATCTGGTGGTGGCGACGGTGGGACCGCCGCTGTCGGTAGTACGCACCTACAACAGCATGGATCCGCGTACGGATGGGATGTTCGGTGCGGGCTGGTCGACGCGCTGGGACATGAAGGTCGTCAAGGAGGTGCGCGGCGATTCGACGTCGGCGTTGGTGACCTACCCAGACGGTCGGCAGGTGCGGTACCGCGCCAACGGGGACGGGACATTCCAGCCGCCGCCCGGCATGTACGCGACGCTCGCTGAGGAAAGCGGCGGAACGTGGCGGCTGATGGATAAGACGTCTACCAGCTACCGTTTCGACACGGCGGGAAAGTTGACGTCGATAACGGATCAACGCGGCCGCGGCCAGGAACTGACCTACGACAGCGGTGGCAAGCTGGCCAAGCTCACTGGCGTGGGCGGCCGGTCAGTGACGTTCACCTGGCAGGGCGACCAGGTGGCCTCGATCTCCAGCGACCCGGTGGACGACCAGGCGTTGACCTGGACATATGGCTATGACGCGGGCCGGTTGACGCAGGTCTGCGCACCGGTGGCAGCGCCGAACTGCACCACGTACGAGTACGGAAGCGGGTCGCTGTATCGCAGCAGTGTGCTGAACTCCGACCCGTTCGGCTACTGGCGGCTCGGTGAGGCGTCCGGGACGAGAGGGGAGGATCTGGGCAGCGGCGCGGGGGATCTTACCTATGAGGGCGTCACACTGGCACAGCCCGGTGCGCTGGCCGGCACGAGCGATACTTCGGCCACCTTCGCGGCGGGGTCGGTGGTGAGCTTGCCCTCCAACACGATCCCGCACCTGGGTGATCAGCTTTCGGTGGAAGCTTGGTTCAAGACCTCCCAGTCCGGTGTGATCATGGCCGCGGGCACTGGACAGAACGGTAGTGGCCTGGCCCGCGGCGCGATGCTCTACGTGGGCACCGATGGCAAGCTGCGTGGCTCGCTGGACGCGGTGATGACCCCGATCACCTCGACAACTGCGGTGAACGATGATCAGTGGCACCACGTGGCGTTGACCGTGGCCGGGCAGGAACAGACGCTGTTTCTGGACGGTCAGCAGGTCGGCACCATGACCGGAACGGTGACCGACTGGCGGACGTACGCCACGATCGGCAACGGCGTCGCCGACCCGGCGAAGTCCCCGGCCGTGCCCGCGACTGCGCAGGCATTCCCGTTCCGGGGACAGTTGGACGAGGTTGCACTGTATGGCAAGCCGCTGACCGCTGCCGAAGTGCAGGGCCACTACGCCGCTCGCACCGGTACGACGCACAAGCTCACCAAGGTCACGCTCCCCTCCGGCCGGCTCTGGGCCACCAACACCTACGACGACAAGAGCGACAGGATCGCCACGCACGTCGACCGCAATGGCGGCACATGGAAGATCGGCGCCATCGCCACCGAGCAGGAATCCGGCGAGGCGCAGGTAACCGTGACCGATCCGGACGACGAAGAACTCGTCTACCTGTATGACGCTTGGCGCGGCTACCGTATCCGCGGTGAAACCGACCAGCTCGACTTCACGACCTGGCACGAATACGACCAGGCGGGCTTTCTCACCAAGGTGATCGACCGCAACGACATCGCCTACGAGATCTACCAGGACGAGCGCGGCAACACGCTGGGCCGGCAGTACTGCCGGGCGCAGGGCGAGTGCGCGATCGAATTCTGGTCCTACCACCTCGACCCGGACGACCCGTTCGACCCCCGCAATGACCAGGTGACGGCCTACCGGGACGGCCGCTCGGCGAGCGACAACGACAACACTTTCGCCACGACGAGCGAGTACAACAGCTTCGGAGAGCAGACCAAGCAGACCAGTCCGGCCACGGAGGAGTTCCCGGAGGGCCGTTCCACAACGGCTGCCTACACCGACGGCAGCGAGGCGGCAGTCGGAGGAGGCACCACCCCGGCCGGCCTGGTCAAGAGCAAGACCGACGCGCGTGGCAACAGTTGGCAATACCGCTACACAGCCACAGGCGATCTGGCCGAACAGATCAACCCCGAGGGCCTGGTCGTCAAGCTGGACTACGACGCGTTGGGCCGGATGACGGCGAGCACGAGGATCTCCGAGGCGTTCCCGGACGGGGCGAAGACCACGTTCACCTACGACGGCCGTGGCCGTGTGATCTCCAACACCGCTCCTGGGGCGAAGAACGAGCTCAGCAACGTCACACACACCGCGCAGACGCGTACCACCTACGATGCTGACGGCAATCCACTGACGCAGACGGTCGCTGACCTGACCGGTGGCGAGCCTGAGCGCACCACCACCCTGACCTATGACGGGCATGGTCACCAAGACTCCGTCACGGACCCGGAGGGCGGTGTCACCCAACAGGAGTGGAACCACCTGGGTCAAGTGATCCGGACGACGGACCCGCGCGGCACCGTGATCGAGCGGGCTTACAGCAAGCGTGGTGAGCTGACCACGCGCACGCTCAAGGGGTGGACCGGTAGCCCGGTCGACCCGCAGACGGCTCAGGACGTGGTGCTGGAGACCCGAGGCTACGACCCGGGCGGGCGGTTGACGTCCAGTAAGGATGTGATGGGCCGCAAAACGACCAACGTGTATTGGCGGGACAACCGGCTCAAGGAACAGATCGCCGACGACGCCACGCTGAACGGCTCGCCCTCGCCCCGGGACGTGGTGGTCGCGGCTGAGGAATACGACCCGGCCGGCAACATGGTCGAGCAGATGACCGGCAACGGCATCACCATAACCCTCTTCGAGTACGACGAGGCCAGCCGGCTCAAGACCCGGATTCTGGACCCGGGCGGCCTGGAGCGCGTCACCGAGTTCGCCTATGACGCCAACAGTAATGTCGACAAGATCACCCGAACCGCAGCCGGAACTGGCCGCAGCGAGACCATCAGCTACGCCTACAACAAGCTGAATCAGCAAACCAGGCAAACCATCGAGAACGGTGCCCAGGACATCGTCTCGACCACCGATTACGACGATCGTGGCCTGGCCGTCGCCACCACCGACCCACGTGGCAACGACGACGGTGCGGACCCTGCCGCCTACACAACCAGCCTGCGCTATGACGTCCTCGACCGGCTCGTGGAGACCAAGGCGCCGCAGGTGCAGGTGGACAAGAACGGCGCCGCCGCCCCGGCGCGCCCGTCGACTCTGGCCGGCTACGACGCAGTGGGCAACACCACGCACCAGCGCGACCCCGAAGGACGCGCCTTCGTCCGCACCTTCGACAAGGCCGGCCGGCTGACCAGCGTCAGCGCGCCCGCGTACACGCCGCCGGGTGGGAGCGCGATCCCTTCGATCGTGCGGCATGTCTACGACGCGGCCGGGCAGCGTACGAGCACCACCGACCCGCGCGGCTACGTCACCTCCTTCGACTACGACCAACTCGGCAGGCAGGTCCAGGCCACCGACCCCGCCCCCGAAGGTCAGACCGCAGGAACATGGGTGACGGAGTACAACATGGCCGGCGAGGTGTTGGCCAGCGTGGACCCGAGCGGCGCCCGCACCCGAGCCACCTACGACGCTCTCGGCCGGCGGATCACCGCCACGCAGATCGAGCGCAAACCCACCTCCGCCGTTCACACCACCACCATGGAGTACGACGACGCTGGACGGCTGATCAAGCAGACAGCCCCGGGGAACAAGGTCACCACCTTTTCCCATAACGCGGCGGGTGAGACCACTTCGATCACCAATCCGGCGACCGAAACCACCATGGATTACGACCTGGCCGGACGCCTGGTCAGCACCACCGACGGAAACGAGAACGCAACCACGGCTCAATACGATCTGGCCGGACGCAAGACCACGGTCAAGGACCTGAACGGTGACGGCACGGTGCTGCGCACCTACGGAATCGGTTACGACGCTGCCGGCAACCAGGTCAGCTCGACCTCTCCCGAGGGGCACATCACCCGGCGGACGTTCGACGCGCTGAACCGGCTCACGTCGCTTGTCGAGCCGGTGTCAGCGAACGAGTCACTGACGACACGCTTCGGCTACGACGCCGCAGGAGCCCGTACGCGGATCACGGACGGTCGCGGCAACGCCACCTGGACCAGCTACAACAGCCTTGGCTTGGTAGAAACGGTGACCGAACCGGCCACCTCCGCCCACCCGGACGCGGCCGACCGCACCTGGACTCATCTGTATGACGCCGCAGGCAACCAGACAACCACCATCCAGCCAGGCAGCGTGCGTATCGACCGCATCTTCGACCACCTCGGCCGTCTCACCAAGGAGACTGGCACCGGCGGTGGTGCCGCCGATGCCGAACGGACCTTCGGCTACGACCTGGCCGGCAACCTCACTGCCGCCGGTGACCTCACGATCGACTACAACGACCGCGGCCTGCCGCTGGCAGTCTCGCGAGGCGCCACGCAGGAGACCACCTACACCTACGACGAACTCGGCAACGCCACCCAGCGGATCGACGCCGCCGGAGCAGCCACCTTCACCTACGACAACGCCAACCGCCTGAAGACGGCCACGGACCCGGTCACCAGCCGCACCCTCACCTACGGCTACGACCCAGCCAGCCGCCTGAAGACCGTCACCGCCACCAGCGGCCAAGCCAGCACCCAGACCATCGACTACGACGACATGAATCGGGTCACAGGCCAGACGTTGAAGAACGGCTCCGGCACCCAGCTCGCCAAGATCACCTACGGCTGGGACAACGACGACAACCTCACAGCCAAAACCACCACAGGCACCGCCGGAGCAGGCACCAACACCTACACTTACGACCATGCTGGTCGGCTTACGTCCTGGACCGCCCCGGGCGGTGCGGTGACCGCATATGAGTGGGACGCCTCCGGCAACCGCACCAAGGCCGGAAACGCAACGTTCACCTATGACGAGCGCAACCGGCTGATCAGCGGCGACGGCACGGATTACACGTACACGGCGCGAGGCACCCTGGCCACCAGCACCAAGGCGGGTGCGACGACGAACTACACCTTCGATGCCTTCGACCGCCTGATCGCCGACGGCGACAACCTCTACAGCTACGACGCCCTCAACCGCGTTACCAGCCGCATCCGCGGCACCGCCACGCAGACCTTCTCCTACGCAGGACTCGGCAACGACCTTGCCGCCATCACCGACAGCGGCGGCGCTGCCCAAGCCAAGTACTCCCGCGACCCAGGCGGTTCACTGCTCGGGCTCAAGGAGGGCGCCAGCGCGGCCGTCGCAGCGTTGAGTGATCTGCACGGTGATGTGGTGGCCACCTTCACCACCAGCCTGCAAAGTTCCGTCGCCTACGACCCCTTCGGCACGGTCACCGCCCAGACCGGCGGCAAGGTGCAACTCGGCTACCAGGGCGAGTACGCCGACCCGGACACCGGCAAGGTCAACATGCACGCCCGCTGGTACCAGCCCGGCACCGGCACCTTCACCAGCCGCGACACCGCCACCCTCAACCCCAGTCCCTCCGTCCAGACCAACCGCTACACCTACGCCAACGCCTCACCACTCACCGGCACTGACCCCAGCGGCCACGCCACCACTGTCGGCTCCATCGCCGGCCCCGGAAGCTCGGTGTACACGCCAGGCATCGGTTACCAATCGGCGATCGACGTGTACGCCCAGCACGGCATCGTTATCGGCGACGGCTCGGCCAGCGGTTCAGGCGGCGGACAATGCATCGGCAGCTGCGGCCGAAGTGAAATAGGCGGCGCAGGCATCGCCTGCGACACCTACGGCAACTGTGGTGCCGCTGGCTCCCTTGCCGAAGCAGACCCTGAGTGGTATTTCGAAAATTACGTTCTGCCGAATTTGCCTAGTTTTAGTGATGAAGAAGCAAGACGGATCGGTGTGATGCCGAACGGGATGACAGCTCCGGACGGCTTCTGGAACATGAGTGCCGACGAACGTGCGGAATTTACGATTATCGCTTCATGGGTGAACTGGCTCAACCCTGGGATCACGGAGGAAGAACTGCTCGGCGTCTCGCCAACTGGAGGTGGTGCGGCGGGAGCGTCCAGCTCGTCGTATTATGGCTACTACAAGCAGCTTATTCGCTACAAGGATAAAATCAAAAGGGCTGCGGACTATTATAAGGTGGATAAGGTCTACCTGACTGCGGTATTTATCTACGAACTGCAGCGAGAGGAAACACAGGCATATTATAAGCATAATAAGGGAATGACAGTAATCACTCTGCTGGTCAAGGGGATGAACGGCTCATTCGGACTGCCGCAGCTCGAGCCTTATAAAGTGCAACTCGCACACAAATACTTCTTCAAAAAAAATATCAGCGAGAAGGAAGCTCTAAAGATGATCATTAGGGATCCTTTTGGCGCCGCTGCGATGTACATGAGATTCTTGCATGATAATGTCCAGGTGCAGAATCCGAATGGTACATGGCGACACATGACTTGGGCGGAGACCGCAGTCGCATATTGTGGATGTTCGGGGGTGACTCGCAATGCAAGCAACAACCGATGGACTGTGACCAAGTTCCAAGATTGGATCTACAAAGGCACCTCTCGTCCCTCGACGACGAACGGAGCGGAAGCAGAACGGCGTCTAGCGGCAATGAGTAACAAGGACGGGTGGGCAGCGCTGGCGGCCTACGAGTTCTGGGCTTTTGGTAATTGAAGTTTATTGCGAAGATCTCCGAGGGGGCGGATAGTGCACGCTGTATCGACAGTGAGTGGATGTAGAAAAAAATGCGGCTGCGTTGGTCGCGCGACGGGGAAAGGATCATGATGGCTGGTAGGCGCACTTTGGCAGGCGCGGTTGTTAAGACTGCAATTATTGTTGTAAACATCTTAGTTCTGGCAACTGGATGCGGGCTATGGCCTCACAAGACAATCAGGGCTGAAGCGGGAGCAGTTGATGAAGTGCGCAGTATCGGGCGCGTTGCGGCGCAAACTACTGAGGATCCCCTATACGGAGACACCGTTCAGGTTGACGATATCCTTATAATGGATGTTGAGGCATCTTCCTTTGAAGAGGGGGTAAGTGCCGCACGTGAACAGCTTGAGCAGCGTGGATGGGTTACCACGTTCAAAGGCGTAGCCTTTACGGAGATGAGATCTAACCGTTGGAAAGGTGCGAGTTTGACGATCCGCCCATTTGAACTAGATAAGTCCTATAAATTCGCTGTGCAAAATCGCATCGCAGAGGTAGTCAATGTCGACCCGAATGGTCGGATCAAATACCTACTAGTGATGATTACCCGTGTGCCTGAGCCAAAATCTACGGTTTGAAGACGTGCGATCATTTTCGCCCACGAGTTCGACAAGGTGGGTGGGTGTGGCGATGCATGCACGCAGGATCGGGGTTATCGCTGTGATGCCCCGAAGCTAGGCTAGGTCGAACTCTCCGTCTTTTGCTCCTGCCAGGAAGGCTGCCCACTCGGATTGGGTGAACACCAGTGCTGGGCCGTGGGGATTCTTGCTGTCTCGGACGGCGATGATGCCGGGGAGGTTGCGGGCTACTTCGACGCAGTTGTTTCCGCCGCCGCTGCGGCTGCTTTTGACCCAGATAGCCTGCGAAAGATCAACCATGGCAGAGGGCTTCCTTGATCTCGTTGATCATCTGGAGGGAGTCGTCTGAGGGCAGTGCGGCCTTTTGGATGCGTTCGAAGATGAGCTTACAGCGGTCGACCTGCTCTGTGCTTTCGACGTATATGTCGCCTGCCGTGCCCTCCACGTACGCCACGTCGGGGTCGATCTCCTCGGCGAAGCTGAGCAAGGTGAAAGCTCCCTCCAATCCGGCGTGGGCCCCTGCTTCGTAAGGGAGGGCGTGGATCGTGACGTTGGGGCGCCGGCTGGCGATCAGGAGTGCTTCGAGTTGCTCGTACATCACTTGAGGGCCGCCGACCGGGCGGCGTAGGACGGCTTCGTCGAGTATCGCGCACAGTTCGGGGGCGTCGGGTCTGCTGAGCAGGGTGCGCCGCGCCATGCGGGCCATGACCCGGCGTTGGACGTCATCGCCGGGGCGGAGAGTGCTGATCACCGTTCGGGCGTAGTCCTCCGTCTGGAGGAGCCCGGGGACGAGTTGCGCCTCCCACTGGCGGATCAAATGGGCCTCGTCTTCGAGGCCGATGTAGGAACCGGTGAAGACGTCGGCGTAGGCCGTCCACCAGCCGCGTTGCCGGACGTCCTTCGCCAGTTGGATCAGTCCGGCTCGGACGTCGAACCCCACGCCGTAGAGGTCACAGACGGAGGCGACATCTTTGGGGCTTGCCATCGTCCGGCCTGTTTCGATGCGACTGACCTTGCTGCGGCTCCATCCGAGTTGGGCGGCGGCAGCTTCGGGCGTCAATCCTCTTTCTTCGCGCGTTTTGCGTAGTTCGCGCGCGAGACGTCGGAGTCTCACGGTGGGGCTGTGGGGCGGTGGCATGGGGGCAGTGTGCCAGACCGTCAATCGACATCACTATCTCATTGCTTGAATCACTCTGAATCTGCACTGTGCATTGACAGGATGAACAGTGTAACTGCATGATGACTTTGCGTAATCAGCGGTTACCTGTGCGTCTACATGGTGCACCGATTGACGCGACGTGTCCGGGCGCAAGGTTGCACAGCGCCGCAGACGAAAGGTCGGGCCGTGGAAACAAAGTGGACATTCGGGGTAAATCGAGAACAACAGTACAGCTATTCAGCCGGGCCGGTCGCGCGTATCCGGTCGGTCCGGTGAATGGCGAATTCCTCGGCGAAATGGTGCTGCCGGGGATGGCCTCCTCAGTGCCGCTGCTCCGGCGTTTCGTGGGAGACGCGCTGACAGCCGCGCACCACCAGAGCGTCGACGGCGCCCAGCTCGTGACGAGCGAGTTGGCGACGAACGCGGTGGTCCACAGCCGATCGGGATGGCCCGGAGGACTGGTCACCGCCGACGTGATCACGTTCGGCGATGGCCTCGCCCGTATCGAGGTGACCGACGAAGGAGGCACAACCCTTCCTCGCCCTTGTAACCCCGACGACGGCGACTGTCATGGACGGGGCCTGCGTCTCGTCGAACAGCTGGCGCAGCAGTGGGGCGTACGCCTGGATGCTCGCGGATGGAAGACCGTGTGGGCCAACGTGCCCACGACGGAGGACGCGCCGATCGGGCCGGCGGACATGTCGTCGTACATGGATGAGCTGCTGCCATGAACCTCCCGCAAGAGGAGGACACCGGGGCCAAGGTCTCCTGGCGAATATGAGGGGAGAGGGCGATGCGCGTCTTATTACGGTCATAGCTGACGTTCAGGTCCGCTCGTGGGCAACGGCTACGGACGGGATGCGGGGAGGCTCCGTTCGATTGCCTTCTCGCACCGTTCCACAGCAGCGAGGAGATCGGCCATCGCCGGGTCAGGGATCCTCCCGGCCCCGAGCCCGGCAGCGTGCACGGCGGCGATCAGTGCCTCCTCAGCGACGGAGGGCAACGCCAGGTGCCCAGCGTGTGCGAGGACTTCCCGAGCGGCGTATCCGTCCCCAGAGGCGAGGACGTTGCCGATCAGGGAGGAGAACAAACCTTCGGCCGAAGGACCATCGACATCGGCGGCCATGTCGAAGATGGTCAGACCGAGGCGTGTTCGGAACACCAGCAGCCCCGGCGCCCGGTCGAGCTCCAAATATCGCTGTTGGACTGCGGCGAGTGTTTCGCCGGGCGAGCGTCCGGACGCACAGTTGCATAGCGCGTCCAGGCACCCTGCGATCGCGTGTTCCCACGGTTGCTCGGGTGCGCTGTCTGCGACAAGCCCCAGGGCGGTGTCGGTGCCTCCGGCGAGGCAGTGAGCGATGATGGTGGCCTGCCGGCCGTCCAGGAGTCTTCGGCCGACGCCGCGGTATCGCTGTGCGTGGGCGACCGCCTGGTCCCACTGGCCTACGCTGATGAGCGCCCGGATGCCCTCGTTCAGGAAGACGCCCTACAGCCACGTGCGGACCGTGTGGAGCTGGGCGTCGGTTCGGGTGAGACCGTCGAACGCGATATGGCGGCCGTCGATGTCGGCTGTGCCCGCGCTGCTGACGGCGTGGAAGAGGTCGTGCAGCAGGAGATAGCCGCGGGCGCCATCGTCCTCGCGGATGACCAGCCGGGCGAGGTTGATGAGCGGCTCCAGAGCCGAGCGTGCCCGGGATGCGTCCAGTGGCCAGGCGGGCAGGTAGGCGGAGAAGTGGCGCCAGCACAGGGAACGGGCCAGAGTGGAGATGCCGCAGTCGCTGGCGATCAGCGCCGACTTGTTCAGCGTCTCGGCAGCGACCGTGAGATGGCCGGCCTCCGTGCCGCGGGCGGCCTCATCGCTGAGGTTGCGTAGCTCGGCGATGCGTGTCCTGAGGGGCAGGCACGCCGGGCGGGGCCGCGCGATCAGGGGGAAGCGTTGCGCGGCCTGCTGCAGCGAGGGGGTCATGATTTCTGCTCCTTGAGTCCTCGGACTCGGTGGCTGTGGGGTCGTATCCGAACACGACGTCTTTGGCGGTGTGGGCTAGGACGGCCTGGCTGGCGTAGGGCATGCCGAGCCGGTTCCACGCGAAGATGATGTGGTGGGTGAGGACGGCACGCAGGCTGCGGCGTAATAGCCCCTTGGCGGACAGAGCAGCCAGTTCACGGCCGGTTGTCTCGTAAGCGGCTGACCACTGGGCGGCGAAGGTGAGGAGTCCCCGGCTGCGCATCAGAGGCTGGGTGTCCACGCTGATCAGCCGCCGCAGGTCGACCTCCAGCGCCTGTCGCCGCTCTCGGGAGAGAGGGTCGGGGAGTTCGCGGTGGTCGGCTACCCGCGCCCACACGTCGCCCTGCTCGTACCAGTCCAGCCCTGCTGAGCGCAGCAAGGTGGTGCACAGCAGGATCGACAGTTCGCGGCGGTGCTTCACGTCAGGCTGGCGGGCGAGGTAGGCGAGCAAGTGCCGGCTGTCGAGGTGGAACAGGTCATGGGCGCACGTCATGGCGTCGGCGCCGCCGAAGGCGTGCGATTCGGCCTCGTAGATGACCTCGGTCGCGGTGTCGATGTGGCCTTGCCGGATGAGGTCGTCCATGTCAATCCCCTCAAAGCGTGGAGACGGTTCTATGCCACAGCGGTCCTCAGCAGGGCCGATGAGGCTTGTCTCTTCTCGATCATGTGACGTTCGAATGTGATGGGCGGCAAGCCCTCGTTGGCGCTGTGCCGCCGGGTGGTGTTGTAGAAGTCGGCGATCCAGGTGGCGATCTTCAGACGGGCCTCGGCG
>NZ_JAAAHR010000020.1:0-83314 GCF_009908215.1 Nonomuraea sp. K271
GCTGTCCCAGCGTCGCCACGGCGCACTGCGCCGGGCAGGGCTGCTGTCGACCGGTCTGCTCGTCTCGCTGGTGGCCGTGGGGGCCGGGGCTGTCGCGGTGCTCAAGCCGTACATCAGTCCAGACGACTTCGAGGGGCCGGGCAGCGGCTCGGTGACCGTGCGCATCGCGCCCGGGTCGAGCGCGGCGGCCATCGGCTCGACGCTGGCCGACGCCGGCGTGGTGGCCAGCGCGCGGTCGTTCGTGAAGGTGTCGGAGGATCGCGCGGTGACCGGGCGGCTCCGTCCAGGCCACTACCGCATGCGCAAGGGCATGGCGGCAGGCGCGGCGCTCGACCTGCTGCTCGCGCCCTCGTCCCGGATCGTCAAGCGGGTCACGGTGCCCGAGGGCCTGCGGGCGGCCGAGGTGCTGGCGCGGGTCGCCCGGCTGACCGGGCTGCCGCTCAAGGAACTCCAGGGCGTCGACAAGGCCCTTGTGGGGCTGCCGGACTACGCGCCGGGGATCGAGGGGTTCCTGTTCCCCGCGACGTACGAGGTGGAGCCGGGCGACACGGCGGTCGACGTGCTGGCGGCGATGGTCGATCGCTTCCGCGCCGCGGCCCGTCACGTGGGCCTGGCGGCCGAGGCTGCCAGGGTGAACCTGACGCCGCTGGAGGCGGTCACGGTGGCGAGCCTGATCCAGGCCGAGGGCGGCACCGACGCCGACTACCCCAAGATCGCCAGAGTGATCTACAACCGCCTGGCGAAGGGCACGCCGCTGGAGATCGACAGCACCGTTCTGTACGCCCAGAACCGCCGGACGCTGAAGGTTACAGAGAGCGACACCAAAGTCGCTTCTCCCTACAACACCTATCGCCACAAAGGGCTGCCGCCCGGTCCTATCGCCAATCCCGGGGAGAAGGCGCTGATGGCGGCGTTGCACCCGGCAGAGGGCGATTGGCACTGGTTTGTCACCACTGATCCGGCGCATAGAATCACCAAATTCACCAACAAAGAGAGCGAGTTCGTGAGATACCGGGAAGAGTTGAACAAGAACCTCGGGACGAGCTGATGTTCGGTGGACCCCCCGCTATCACTGCGCAAAAGCCCCAAAACAGGGCATGCGTCCTCTTCCCGTCCCTTAGCATGGCTACCCAGTGTGATCTCCGCTGGTCGTCGCAGCACGTCCGGCGGGCCCCCCAGTTCCGCCCGGTGACCCCAGCCGGTTGGGCAGTTCCGCTTGACGCCTGGCCGGGCGTACCGGGAGATTGGCCAGCGAACCCATGAGCGATCTCGATCTCAACTCCTTGCTCGGCGCCGAGGACGACGAAGGTCCTGCCCGGCGCCGCGGCCGCGGTGGCAGCAGGCGTGGCAGCGGCCGCAGACGGCGCAGGCGCCGCAACCGCGGCCGGTTCATCGCACCGCTGCTGGCCTTCGTGGTGCTGGCCGGCATCATCGGCGGTGGCGGCTACTACGGCTACATGTGGCTCAACGACGCGCTCGTGCCCGACGACTACACCGGCCAGGGAACCGGCGAGGTCGTCATCGAGATCCAGAGCGGTCAGAGCGCCTCCGACGTGGCGGTGGAGCTGGAGCGCAAGGGCGTCGTGGCCAGCGTCAGGGCTTTCACCAACGCGATCGCCAACGCCGGTGCGAGCGCCTCGCTGCAACCGGGGTCGTACAAACTGCGCAAGGGCATGTCGGCAGAGAACGCCGTGGCGCTGCTCGACCCGGACAAACGGCAGCGCGAAAGGGTGACGATCAAGGAAGGTCTGCGGCTGTCCGACACCCTTACCACGCTCGCCGAGGAGACCGGACTGCCGCTCAATGAGTTCAAGGCCGCGGCCAAGGACGTCGAGGGCCTGGACCTGCCTTCCTACGCCAAGGGCAAGCTGGAGGGCTACGCCTTCCCCGCCACGTTCGAGGTGCAGCCGAAGACCACGCCCCAGCAGATCCTCGCGGCCATGGTCGACCGCTACAAGAAGACCGCCAAGTCGGTCGAGCTCGAGGACGGAGCGAAGGACCTCGGGCACACGCCGCACGAGATCGTCATCATCGCGAGCATCATCCAGGCCGAGGCGGGCCGGTACGAGGACATGCCGAAGATCGCCCGCGTCATCTACAACCGGCTCGAACGCGAGCCGCCGATGAAGCTGGCGATGGACAGCACGGTGATGTACGCGCTCAACAAGTACCGCACCGCCGCCACCTTCGCCGAGACGAAGATCAAGAGCAAGTACAACACCTACCGGTACGAAGGCCTGCCGCCGGGCCCTATCGCCAATCCCGGCGACCACGCCATCGAGGCGGCACTCAACCCGGCGAAGGGCGACTGGCTCTATTTCGTCGCCACCGACCCGAAGAGCAAGGTCACCAAGTTCGCCACCACGGAGGCCGAGCGGCAGGCGCTGCTGGCCGAATACCGCGCCAACGGCGGCTGACCCGGCACGAGGGCCGTCCGTCCCCCGGCGCGGACGGGCGGCCCGCGAGGTGGCGATAGGGTCCTTACCTGTCTGAAGGAGTGTGGATGCGGGCTGCGGTGCTGGGGTCTCCCATCGGTCATTCGCTCTCGCCCTACCTGCACCGGGCGGCCTACCAGGCGATGGGGCTCGACGGGTGGAGTTATGAGGCGTTCGAGTGCGACGAGGCGCGGCTGCCGGGGCTGTTGGCGGAGCTGATGCCGGTGCGCGGCCGCGAGCCCGGTGACGCCTGGGCGGGGCTGTCGCTGACCATGCCGCTCAAGCGGGCCGTGCTGCCGCTGCTCGACACGGTGTCCGAGGTGGCCGTCGAGGTCGGGGGCGCCAACACCGTGGTGTTCCGCGACGGCCTCCGGCACGGCGACAACACCGACGTCCACGGCATCAAGCAGGCGCTGGCCGAGGCCGGGGTGCCCGCGCCCGGCTCGGCGACCGTGCTCGGCGGAGGGGCCACGGCGGCCTCCGCGCTGGCGGCGCTGCGCGACCTCGGGCTGTTCCAGGCGACGCTGCTGGTGCGCGACCCCGCGCGGGCGGGGGAGACGGCTCAGGTCGCCGAACGGCTGGGCGTGTCCTTGGCGGTGGAGACGTTCGACAAGCTTGAGGCGGCGACGCGGGTGGACCTGGTGGTGTCCACACTGCCCGGCGGCGCCGCCGACGCCTTCGCCGACCGGCTGGCGCGGGTGCCCGCGCTGTTCGACGTGGTCTACTCGCCCTGGCCGACGCGGGCTGCGGCCGCAGTCAAGGAGGCGGGCGGCACCGTGGTCGGCGGGTTCGCGATGCTGCTGCACCAGGCGGTGCGGCAGGTGGAGCTGATGACCGGCAGGACGGACGTGCCGGTGGAGGCGATGCGCGCGGCCGGGGAGGCCGAACTCCTCAGACGGTCGTAGCCGCCACGACAGGTGGGGCGCGGCATTGCCCGGAACCGGGGCACGGAGCCGGACCGGTCAGGCACCCGGTCACGAGGCGGTCGTGGTCGTATGGCCATTCCTGGGTAGATGTTTACCGGCAGGCGATGGCCGGCCGGGATGATTCTGGGAGCCGCCGTGGTTGTGGTAATGTAGCTCTCTGATCGGTCCGGCATGCCTTGCTGGACGCGCAAGCGGAGGTCTCCCTCCCACCTGAGTCACCGAAAGGTGGCCGGGTCCAGGATCACGCCGGACTACTCCGGGGAGCTCGCAGGCCACGACGCCACAGAGCTCAGTGGCCCCGCATGCGCGACGTGCGGGGCTTTTCGCGTTCGCCGCGAGCGCGAGGGGCTCCCGGCACGACGAGCACGTAGGGATCGCAAACCTAGGAGGCCCCATCAGCACTGAGCCCCGCATCAACGAGCGTATCCGAGTTCCCGAGGTGCGCCTCGTGGGCCCGAACGGCGAGCAGGTAGGCATCGTCTCGATTCACGATGCGCTGAAGCTCGCCCAGGAAGCCGACCTCGACCTCGTCGAGGTCGCGGCAACGGCTCGACCGCCCGTGTGCAAGCTCATGGACTACGGCAAGTTCAAGTACGAGTCCGCGATGAAGGCGCGCGAGGCGCGCAAGAATCAGGCGCACACGATCATCAAGGAGATCAAGCTCCGGCCGAAGATCGACCCGCACGACTACGAGACCAAGAAGGGTCACGTGGTGCGGTTCCTCAAGGCGGGAGACAAGGTCAAAGTCACGATCATGTTCCGGGGGCGCGAGCAGTCCCGGCCGGAGCTCGGCTTCCGGCTGCTGCAGCGGCTGGCGGACGACGTCCAGGAGCTCGGCTTCGTGGAGTCCCACGCCAAGCAGGACGGCCGTAACATGATCATGGTGATCGGTCCGCACAAGAAGAAGGCCGAGGCCAAGGCCGAAAAGGCCGCGGCCAAGGCACAGCGTGGCGGCGAGGAGCCTTCCATACAGGAAGCGTGACCCGCAGTTGGGGTTAGCCTTACAACGCGACCCCAGCCAAGCCACCGGCAGACGAAGACGCCGCGACCGGGTCGGCCAGCACCGGCCCGGCCAGCGGCACGACCGAAACGAGGAGAGACGGCGACATGCCGAAGATGAAGACGCACAGCGGTGCGAAGAAGCGGTTCCGGCTCACCGGCACCGGCAAGATCAAGCGTCGCCGTGCCAATCGCGCGCACTACAACGAGTGGAAGTCGTCCACGTTGACGCGCCGTCTCAAGAACGAGGTCGTCCTTTCCGACGCCGACAACAAGAAGATCAAGAAGCTGCTCGCCAAGTAGCGCGAACCCCCGGGGAGAAGAATCATGGCACGCGTGAAGCGGGCGCTCAACGCCAAGAAGAAGCGCAAGGTCGTCCTCGAGAGGGCGAGCGGTTACCGTGGCCAGCGGTCACGTCTCTACCGCAAGGCCAAGGAGCAGATGCTCCATTCGATGACGTACGCCTACCGGGACCGCAAGGACCGCAAGGGTGCGTTCCGCCGTCTGTGGATTCAGCGGATCAACGCCGCCGCCCGCCAGAACGGCCTGACCTACAACCGCCTCATCCAGGGTCTGCGCCTGGCCAACATCGAGGTCGACCGCAAGATCCTCGCCGACCTCGCGGTCAACGACAGCCAGACCTTCGCCACGCTCGTGGAGGCCGCCAAGAAGGCGCTCCCGGCCGACGTGAACGCTCCGGCCGCGGGCTGAGGCGGTTGCTTGAACGAGGGCCCACCGATGACGGTGGGCCCTTTGCTGTAGCCGGCCACATCGCGCATCGGCGTGACTGCGGCGCGCTGCGGCAGGCGGTCCATCGGATGCGGGCAAGGGGCGTGGGGAAGCATGGCGGGGTCCGAGCTGACCAACGTACGGTCGCCGAGGGTCAAAGCGGCCAGGCGGCTCACCAAACGGGCCTTCAGGGAGCAGGACCGTAGGTTCCTGGCCGAAGGGCCGCAGGCCGTACGCGAGGCGCTCAAGCTCGACGGCGTGCCCATCGAGCTGTTCAGCACGGCCGAGGCCGAGCTGCGCCACCCCGAACTGATCACCGAGGCCACCCTCAAGGGCGTCCCCGTGCACCGGGCCAGCGGTGAGGTCATGTCCGAGCTCTCCCAGACCGTGACCCCGCAGGGCCTCGTGGCGGTCTGCGGGCTGGTGCACGTCCCCCTGGAGCAGGCGCTGGAGGGTACGCCGCGCCTGGTCGCGCTGCTCGCGCACGTGCGCGACCCGGGCAACGCCGGCACCGTCATGCGCGCGGCCGACGCCGCGGGAGCCGACACGGTGATCTTCACCGACGCCTCCGTCGACCCGTACAACGGCAAGTGCGTACGCGCCAGCGCGGGCAGTCTTTTCCATCTTCCCGTCGTCATCGGTGCACCGGTCGGCGCCGCCGTGCGTCATCTCAAGGAGCGGGGGCTGCGCGTGCTGGCGGCCGACGGCACGGGCAAGCACACGCTCGACGACGTCGACCTGTCCGGCCCCACCGCGTGGATCTTCGGCAACGAGGCCTGGGGTCTGCCGGAGGACGTCCTCGCCGAGGCGGACGACGTGGTGCGCGTGCCCATCTACGGACAGGCTGAAAGTCTCAACCTGGCCACCGCGGCGGCGGTGTGCCTTTACTCTTCCGCCAGGGCTCAGCGAGTGCCCTAGGCGGCGGGAAACCCGCTATTGTCGGCGATGTAGGCGGAGGAGGCGAGGTCGTGCACGGCGCAGACACCGACGGGCGCGTTGTGGCCGCCGCGTGCACGATAGCCATCGACGATCTTCCTGACGGCCTCATCGTGACCGACCGACATGGCTGTGTGGTGGCCGTCAACCGGGCCGCCGCGAGGCTCACCGGCATCGCCGTGGAGCGCGCGGTCGGCCGGCACATGAGCGACGTGTTCCCCTTCCGCGACCATGACGGGCGTGACTGGTGGAAGGCCCTCGACCCCGAGGGCGGTCTGCGTACGCGAAGCAGGGTCCCGGAGCGGCCGCTGCACCTGCCGGGCGGCCAGGAGCTCTACGTCACGGCCCGGTTCGTCCGCGAGCCTGAGCGCGCCGGCGAGGTCGAGCGCGTCACGATCACCCTCAGGGACGGCGGCGCCCGGGCCCGGCTGGAGCGCAGCCGCGCCGACCTGGTCTCCACGGTGGCCCATGAGCTGCGCTCGCCGCTGACCAGCGTCAAGGGTTTCACCGCGACGCTGCTGGCCAAGTGGACGCGCTTCACCGACGAGCAGAAGCGCGTGATGCTGGAGACCGTCAACAACGACGCCGACCGTGTCACGCGGCTCATCACGGAGCTGCTCGACGTCTCGCGCATCGAGTCGGGGCGGCTGGAGGTGCGCAGGCAGGTCGTCGACCTTCCTGCCAGGGCGCGCCGGCTCATCGCGGGGCGGGTGGCGGCCGGCGAGGCCGAACACCGGTTCCGCCTGGTGGTCGGCGATCACCTGCCGGAAATGTGGCTTGACCAGGACAAGATCGACCAGATTCTGGGTAATCTGGTGGAGAATGCGCTGCGCCATGGGCGCGGCACTGTGACAATTGAGATCGAGTCCGTCGGATGGGGAGTCGCCGTGTCGGTGCGCGACGAGGGCGAGGGCATCGAGCCCGAGCTGGCTCCGCGCGTCTTCAGGCAGTTCTGGCGGGGCGGTAACAGCCGCAGGCGCGGCGGCACCGGGCTTGGCCTGTTCATTGTGAAAGGCCTGGTCGAGGCGCACGGCGGCACGATCGCCGTGCAGCGGGCCCCCGAGGGCGGGGCGGAGTTCCGATTTACCGTGCCCACCGGCACGCCTGACTTCGCGACCCCCTAGCGAGCGATTCGGGCCCGGTGGGCGGGTCCCACTAGACTCATTTCCGCTCAAGCCCTGGATACGGAGCTCACTCTTGTCTGACTACGACCCCGTCGAGGTGACACCGTTGCATGCCGACGAGGTGTCCCGCATGGAGGCCGACGCCGTCGCGGCGATCAAAGCGGCCGGCGACCTCGACGCACTCAAGCAGGCCAGGCTGGCGCACGCGGGTGACCGCTCGCCCATCGCCCTGGCCAACCGGGAGATCGGCGCGCTGCCGCCGGCCGCCCGCGCGGAGGCCGGCAAGCGTGTCGGCGCCACCCGTAAGGCGATCAACGAGGCGCTGGCCGCGCGCCAGGCCGAGCTCGAGGCCGAGCGCGACGCGCGCGTGCTCGTCGAGGAGACCGTCGACGTCACCCTGCCGTGGGACCGCCGGCCTCGCGGCGCCCGCCACCCGCTCACGACGCTGCAGGAGCGCATCGCCGACGCGTTCATCGCGATGGGCTACGAGATGGCGGAAGGGCCCGAGCTCGAAGGCGAGTGGTTCAACTTCGACGCCCTCAACATCGCCAAGGACCATCCGGCGCGCTCCGACCACGACACCTTCTTCGTCGGGTCCACGGAGTCGGGCATGGTGCTGCGCACGCAGACCTCGCCGGTGCAGGTCCGCGCGCTGCTCCAGCGCGAGCTGCCGGTCTACGTGATCTCACCGGGCAAGACGTTCCGCACCGACGAGCTCGACGCCACCCACACCCCCGTCTTCCACCAGACGGAGGGGCTGGCCGTCGACGAGGGCCTGACCATGGCCCACCTCAAGGGCACGCTCGACCGGTTCGCGGAGGTGATGTTCGGCAAGGGCATCTCGACCCGCTTCCGCCCCAACTACTTCCCGTTCACCGAGCCGTCCGCGGAGATGGACCTCAAGTGTTTCGTCTGCCGCGGCGCCTCGGCGACCCCCGGCAACCCGTCCTGCCGCACCTGCAAGTCGGAGGGCTGGATCGAGTGGGGCGGCTGCGGCATGGTCAACCCGCGCGTGCTCATCGCGTGCGGCGTCGATCCGTCGCGCTATTCCGGGTTCGCGTTCGGCATGGGCATCGAGCGCACCCTGATGTTCCGCCACAACGCCGAGGACATGCGTGACATGGTCGAGGGAGACGTGCGCTTCACGCTCCCGTTCGGAATGGAGATCTGATGAAGGTCCCGCTTTCCTGGCTGCGGGAGTATGCCGATCTCCCGGCGGTCACCGCCCACGAGGTGGCCGACAAGCTCACGGCCGCCGGGCTGAAGCTCGAGTCGATCACCTCGCACGGCCACGACGTCAAGAACGTCGTGGTCGGGGAGGTGCTCACGATCGAGGAGCTGACCGGTTTCAAGAAGCCGATCAGGCACTGCACGGTCGAGACGGGCGAGGCGACGCCGCGCGAGATCGTCTGCGGCGCCACCAACTTCGCCGCCGGTGACCGGGTGCCCGTCGTGCTGCCCGGAGGGGTGCTGCCGGGCGGGTTCGAGGTCGGGGCGCGCAAGACGTACGGGCGCATGTCCGAGGGCATGATCTGCTCCGAGCGCGAGCTCGGGCTCGGCGACGACCACCACGGCATCATGGTGCTGCCGGCCGACACCCCGATCGGCGGCGACGTGGTCGAGCTGCTCGGCCTGCGCGACGAGGTGATCGAGCTGGAGATCACGCCCGACATCGGCTACGCGCTGTCGATCCGCGGCGTGGCGCGCGAGGCGGCCACGGCGTTCGGGGTGGCCTTCCGCGACCCCGCGGACGTCGAGCCGCCCGCCGAGAGCGGGCCGTCGTGGTCGGCCTCCATCGCCGACCCGACGGCGTGCGACCGGTTCGTGCTGCGCGAGGTGCGCGGCTTCGACCCCGGCGCACAGACTCCGCTCTCGATGCGCGTACGCCTGGCGCGGGCCGGCATGCGTCCCGTGTCGCTGGCCGTCGACATCACCAACTATCTGATGCTGGAGCTCGGTCAGCCGTTGCACGCGTTCGACCGGGCCAAGCTCAGCGGCGAGATCGTGGTCCGCAGGGCACAGCCCGGTGAGCGGCTGGAGACGCTCGACCACGTGGTGCGCGAGCTCGACCCCGACGACATCCTCATCACCGACCAGTCGGGGCCGATCTCGATGGCGGGCACGATGGGCGGCCTGGAGACCGAGATCTCAGACGGCTCGACCGACATCGTCGTCGAGGCGGCCCACTTCTCCGCGACCGGCATCTCCCGCGAGTCCCGCAGGCACGGGCTCGTGTCGGAGGCGTCCAAACGGTTCGAGCGCGGCGTCGACCGGGAGCTGCCGCTCGTCGCCTCGTGGCGGGCCGTGCAATTGCTGGCCGAGCTGGGCGGCGCCACCGTCCAGCCGGGCGTGACGCACGCCGAGGTCGAGGTGTCGCCTGCCCGCGTCGCGATCCCGTCGGGCTACCCCGGGGCCGTGGCCGGCGCCACCTACTCCAAGGAGACCGTGGTCGCGCGGCTGCGGCAGATCGGCTGCGTCGTCGTCGACGGTGACGACGCGGCCGTGCGCCAGGGCGGCGTCGACCCGACCGGGGTCGTGACCGGCGGTGAGCTGGCGGCCAAGCTGGCCGTCACCGGCGACGACATGATCACGGTGACGCCGCCGTCGTGGCGGCCCGACCTCACCGACCCCAACGACCTTGCCGAAGAGGTCATCCGGTTGGAGGGCTATGAGAACCTGCCGTCGATGCTGCCCTCCGCCCCGGCCGGCGCCGGGCTCACCGAGGGGCAGCGGCTGCGCCGGCGGGTGGGCAGGGCGCTGGCCGACGGCGGCTACGCCGAGGTGCTCAACTACCCGTTCATCAGCGCCGCCGACTTCGACCACCTGCAGCTGCCTGCCGACGACGCCCGCCGCAACGCCATGCGGCTGGCCAACCCGCTGTCGGAAGACGAGCCGCTGATGCGCACGACGCTGCTGCCGGGCCTGCTCAAGACCCTGGCACGCAACGTGGGACGCGGGTTCGCCGACGTGGCCCTGTTCGAGAGCGGCCCGGTCTACCGGCGGCGCGAAGGCGCCCCCGAGGTGGCGCCGGTGCTCGGGGTGGAGCGCCGGCCGACGACTGAGGAGCTCGCCTCGATCGAGGCGGCGCTGCCCGACCAGCCACTGCGCGTCGCGGTCGTGCTGACCGGCGAGTTCGAGCGGTCCGGCTGGTGGGGCGCGGGCCGGCAGGCCTGCTGGGCCGACGTGGTGCAGGCCGCCCGGCTGGTGGCGGCCGAGGCGCGGGCGGAGCTGTCCATCAGCGCCGACCAGCACGAGCCGTGGCATCCCGGCCGGTGCGCGGCCCTCTACCTCGGCGACACGCTGGTGGGGCACGCCGGCGAGCTGCACCCGCGGGTCATCGAGGCCTACGGGCTGCCGGCCCGCACGTCGGCGATGGAGCTGGAGCTGTCGCGGCTCGAAGCGGCGATGCCGGGCCCGGTCGAGGCGCCTTTCGTCTCCGCCTATCCGGTGGCCACCCAGGACGTCGCGCTGATCGTGCCCGACTTCACGCCGGTGGCCGACGTCGAGGCGGCTCTGCGTGACGGCGCGGGTGAGCTGCTGGAGTCGATCCGGCTGTTCGACGTCTACGAAGGCTCGCAGGTGGGCGAGGGCAACAAGTCGCTCGCCTACTCGATGCGCTTCCGCGCCCCCGACCGTACGCTGACGGCCGAGGAGACGACCGCGGCCAGGGACGCGGCGGTGGCGCTGGCGGCCGACCGGGTGGGCGCCCAGCTCCGCAGCGGCTGAGTCTCCTCGCGAAGGGCCGGTACGGCGAGCGCCGTACCGGGCCTTTTCCGCTGCGGGAGCTGTGACCTGGCTACGGAGGTGCGCACTTCGCTTGCGAGAAGTGAGAGGACGCGCATGGGGAATGAGGCTCGGGGGCCTGCGACGACGAGCCGTCCGTCCACCAGCTCCGTGTGCGGGGGCAGATGGGAAGGCGATCGAGGTCCTCCGCGGCGAAGCCCTGTGGAGGCGGGATGATCCCCTCGGGGAACCAGGACGATCCACCACCTCGGTGACCGTGGTCTGCCACGGAGTGTCCGCACGCTCGGCGATCGGCCTCACGCGCTGGCGGATCGGCTCGCGGGGACGGCGGGTGCTGGAAAATTGCCGTATGAGTGTGCTTCTGGTGTTCGGTGAGCGTGACGACGCGGAGGAGGTCGCCGAGACGCTGGGGGAGTGGTTCCCCGCGCTCGGGGCGCCGCGGGTGGTGCGTGAGACGCTGGCCGGAGAGGACGACGCCGAGGACGCCCAGTGGCTGGTCGTGGTCGAAGGGCTGGACGGCGGCGCCAAGGTGGACGAGCTGGTCGAACGCTACGACGGGTGGCGGGAGGCGGGCTGAGCCGCCGACGCCTCCCTGCGGGCCTTTTCCGCGAGGGCGTGCTCGTCCGTACGGGCGTCGTACCCGCGGAACTTCGGGAGGGCGGCGGTCAGGCTCAGGACGGCGGCGACGCACAGCAGGCCGCCCGCCCCGAGGGAGAAGCGGGTGCCGCCGAGGTTGGCCATCAGGCCGGCCCGGGCGTTGCCGAGCATCGGCCCGCTGGCGTAGGAGAGCAGTTCGATGCCCGCCAGGCGGCCACGGAGTTCCTGTGGGATGGTCTGGTTCCACATGGTCATCCGGAAGATGCCGCTGATCATGTCGGCGGCGCCTGCCAGAGCGATGCACACGACGATGAGCCAGACGTTCGTGGCCAGGCCGGCCAGGGCCACGGCGGCGCCCCACAGCGCGGCGGCGACGATCACGCCCAGGCCGTGGCGGTGCACGCGCGTCGCCCAGCCGCCGGTGAGCGAGGCGACCAGCGCGCCCACCGCGCCCGCCGAGTACAGCAGCCCCAGCGCGTGGGGCGCGCCCAGTTCGTCGGCCAGGAACGGGAACAGCGCCGTCGCCATCGCGAAGACCATCGCGGCGATGTCGACGAGGTACGTGCCCATCAGGTCGCTGCGCCCGACCGCGTAACGCACGCCCTCGGCCAGCGACTTCAGCGACGCGGGCGCGGCGTGCCCGGCCGGCGGACGGGGGCGGATCCGCCACAGGAGCAGCAGCGACAGCACGAAGGTGAGCGTGTCCAGGCCGTACGCGGCAGCCGAGCCGTAGGTCGTCACGAGCAGGCCGCCGAGCGCCGGGGCGACGATGGCGCCGAAGTTCCAGCGCAGGCTCGTCAGCACCGCGGCGGCGCCCTGCCGCTCGTATGTGACCACCTGCTGGAACACGGCCTCCATGCTGGGCCGTTGCAGGCAGGCGACGCCTGTGGAGAGGGCGCCCACGACGTACAGGACCCACACCTGGGGGTCGGGCAGCAGCGCGTTGGCCATGAGCGCGCCGGAGGTGACGAGCAGGACGACCTCGCTCCACAGGATGACCGTGCGGCGGTCGTACGCGTCCGCGATGGCCCCGCCCCACAGACCGCACACCACCATCGGGACGAACTCGGCCAGGCTCACCAGCCCGACGGCGAGGTAGGAGCCGGTCAGTTCCTTCATCTGGTACGGGACCGCCACCATCGTGATGAACGTCCCGAACATCGTGATGACGCCGGAGACGAAGAGCAGGCGGTAGTCGTGCGAGTCGCGCAGCGGGCTCACGTCGATGGCGACGTGACGAAGCAGGCGTTTCACTCCAGCGGGCACGACAGGCAATTGTCCGGCGCGTGTCCCGGCCAGGGCAATCTGTTTTCGGGCCCGGCCCGCATGGGGCGCGCGGAAGGCCTCCGGCACGAGGCCGGGGGCCTTCCGGGTAAGGGGCGCGGGTCAGGCGGGCGCCTTGTCGAGGAAGCCGAGCACCTTGCGGATCCGGCCGTCCTCGGCCAGTTCCACCACGTCGTAGCCGGTCGCCACCGGCTCGCCGTCGTCCGCGGAGCCGAGGTGCCAGGTGAAGCGGGCGAGGTGGCGGTGGGCATCGTACAGTTCGCCGGGCCTGAACACCAGGCCGGGGAACATGCCCTGCGCGCCTTCGATCACGGCGGCGATCCCGGCGTGCCCGGCCACGTCGGCGAGCGGGTCGGTGTACGTGGCGTCCT
This sequence comes from Nonomuraea sp. K271, assembly GCF_009908215.1. Lineage (NCBI taxonomy): Bacteria > Bacillati > Actinomycetota > Actinomycetes > Streptosporangiales > Streptosporangiaceae > Nonomuraea > Nonomuraea sp. K271. Next base: position 13,146 of record NZ_JAAAHR010000020.1, read on the forward strand.
CGGTCCACAGCTCGGCCACGGCCCTGGCGCGGGACTGCGGGTCGGTCTCGTTCCAGGCGGCGACGTAACGTTCCACGAGGGTCATCGTTCTCTCCTTGGGTCAGGTGGTGGTGCGGGGCAGCAGGCCGACGGCGGCGCCGTACACGAGGGAGAAGGCGCCGGCCCCGCGCAGCAGAGCCGCGCGCGGGCCGAGCAGCGCGCCCACAGGTGCGGCGGCGGCCAGGTGGACCAGCCCGTTGGCGCCGGTGACGACCGCGTCGGCGGCCAGTGCGCGGCGCGGGAACGTCGTCCGGTCGCCGGCGGTGGTCACAGCGGTCATCTCGGCTCCTCCGGTGGTCGGTGCGACACCTGAACGATGTCAGCCACGGGATAGGGCCCGCGATTACGCGCGAGGTAAGCGGGCCCGCCAGTGAGCCGGGTAAGGCGGCGCCACCTGCGTGAACGCCGGTTCTGTGACGACGGGCACATGCGCCCGGCCGCCTCCGGAGAGGACGGACGGTCAGGCGCCCAGGATCTCCTGGCGCAGGCGGGTCTTGAGGATCTTGCCGCCGGGGTTGCGGGGCAGCTCGCCCTCACGGAACCAGATGTGCGCCGGGATCTTGAAGGCGGCGATCCGGCCGTGTAGGAACGCCCGCAACTTGCCGGCCGTGACGGAGGCGCCGGGCGCCAGGCGGATGACCGCGCCGACCTCCTCGCCCAGCTCGTCGTGCGGCACGCCGATCACGGCGGCGTCGTCCACCGCCGGGTGCTCGAACATCGCCGCCTCCACCTCGGCGCAGTAGACGTTCTCGCCGCCTCTGATGACCATGTCCTTGGCCCGGTCGACGATGTAGACGAAGCCCTCCTCGTCGATCCTGGCCAGGTCGCCGGTGTGCAGCCAGCCGTCGATGAACGTCTGCGCCGTCGCCTCGGGCTTGTTCCAGTAGCCCAGAATGACGTTGGGACCGCGGAGGCAGAGCTCGCCCACCTCGCCCGGCGGCAGCTCACCGCCCGCCGGGTCGACCACGCGCACGTCGACCACGGGCAGCGGCCGGCCGATGCTGTCGGGCCTGGACTGGTAGTCGGCGCCGCCGTTGCCGATGGCCAGGGCCGAGGTCTCGGTCATGCCGTAGCCGTTGGACGGAGCGCGGTCGGGCAGCGTCTGGCTGATGCGCTCCAGCAGCTTGGGCGGGGCGGGGGCGCCGCCGTAGCCGAGGCTGGCGAGGGACGACAGGTCGTATGTGCCGAGGTCGGGGTGGGACATCAGCTGCCAGGCGTTGGTCGGCACCCCGATCACCCCGGTGATCCTCTCGCGCTCGATCAGGGCCAGCGCCTGCCCGGGGTCCCACTTGTACATGAGCACCAGGCCGCCGCCGCTGAACATGGCGGTGGTCAGGGCCGAGAAGGAGCCGGTGACGTGGAAAAGCGGCACGGTCAGCAGGGTGACCCGGCGGACGCCCGCCGAAGCCGCGGGGTCCTTGCCGGCCATCGCGAGCGCGCGCATGTGCCCGTAGCCGACGGTCATCGGTGACTGGCCGATGTTGCGGTGGCTGCCCAGGGCGCCCTTGGGGCTGCCCGTGGTGCCGGAGGTGTAGAAGATCGTCGCGGGGTCCTCGGGGGACAGCTCGACGTCGGGGAGCTCGACGCCGGCGGCGACCTCGCCGAGCACCTCCGCGTACGCGCGAGCGCCCGCCGGAGCCGCGCCCCTGGTGACGATCATCGGTACGCCGGTCGAGGCCAGCCTCTCGGCGCGCTCGCCGTCCGCGATCAGCACCTTGGCTCCGGAGTCGCGTACGCCGTAGGCCAGCTCGGCCTCCGTCCACCAGGCGTTCAGCGGCACGGCGATGGCCCCGGCCGCGAGCGCCGCGGAGAACGACACCACCCATTCCGGGTAGTTGCGCATGGCCATGGCCACGCGGTCGCCCTTGCGCACGCCGTACTCGTCGATGAGGCGGTGGGCGAGGGTGGCGGCGCGGCGGAAATGCTCCTCGAATGTGATGTGCTCGTCCTCGTAGACGAGGAAGTCCTTGTCGCCGTGGAGTCTGCTGGTCTCCAGCAGGGCGCGGAAGTGTCCTGGGGCGTGTTTCCAGGTGCGGATCCCGGTGTCGCCGATCTCCTCGATCTCGAACAGCTGGCCGGGGCCGGTGAGCTGGTCCTGGGCCTGGGCGTGCGAAAGAGACATGCGCAGAACTCCCGCAGTGGACGATTATTCCGGAAACACAGTACCGACCGGTAGGTACGTAAGGCTAGACCAGGAACAACAGGCGAATCAGGGGTTTCCCGCGCGGCCTGATCGGGGACGACTGCCTGATGCCGTGGCCGCCGGATCGGGCGGTCGGCAGCTCCGGAAGGATGAAAGTTTCACAGCATTCCCGATACTTTCCAGCTCCCAACTGCCTTTTTCAGAGCCCGTCCGGGCCCGGCGTTGACCGCATGGACCCATGTCAATACCGTCTCGGGTGCGATCCTGTCCGGGTCGAAACTTTCGGAACCGAGTGCCTGCCTCCGGAGGTAGATGTCCGTGCGTTCGTCCTCGCTCATCAGAGCCCTCACCCTGGTGGGGATGCTCCTGACCTTCCTCCTCCCCGTGACCTCGGCCGAAGCGTCCGCGCCCCTGCGGGCGCACGCGCAGAGCCGGGGCAAGTTCATCGGAGCGGCGCTCGCCACCAGCCCGCTGTCCAACGAGACCGCGTACCGCAACATCGCGGCCACCGAGTTCAACCAGATCACCGCCGAGAACGTGATGAAGTGGGACACCACCGAGCCCAGCCAGGGCCAGTTCAACTTCTCCGGCGCCGACGCCATCGTCAACTTCGCCACGCAGAACAACCAGCAGGTCCACGGCCACACGCTCGTGTGGCACAGCCAGACGCCCGGCTGGGTGCAGAACCTCGGCGCCGGCGCCATGCGCGACGCGATGGAGAACCACATCGTCGAGGTCGTCGGGCGCTACGCCGGAAACCCGGCCGTGGTCTCGTGGGACGTGGTGAACGAGATCTTCGACGAGAACGGCGGCTGGCGCTCGTCGTTCTGGTACAACACGCTCGGCCAGAGCTTCGTCGCCGACGCCTTCAGGGCCGCGCGTGAGGCCGACCCCGACGCTCGGCTGTGCATCAACGACTACAACGTCGAAGGCATCAACGCCAAGAGCACCGCGATGTACAACCTCGTCCGGTCGCTGCGCGAGCAGGGTGTGCCCGTCGACTGCGTCGGTTTCCAGGGCCACCTCGCCATCCAGTACGGCTTCCCGAACGACCTGCAGCAGAACATGGAGCGCTTCGCCGCCCTCGGCGTCCAGGTGCGCATCACCGAGCTGGACATCCGCATGCAGATGCCCAGGGACTCCTCCAAGGACGCCACGCAGGCGACCTACTACCGCAACGCGGTCAATGCCTGCCTGGCCGTCACCGCCTGTGCGGGCGTGACGATCTGGGGCTTCACCGACAAGTACTCGTGGGTGCCGGACACCTTCCAGGGGGAGGGCGCGGCGCTCATCTATGACGAGAACTACCAGACCAAGCCGGCCTACAACGCCGTGCACGACGCGCTCGACGACGGCTCAAGCAGCGACGACACCACGGCGCCGAGCACGCCCGGCACACCGTCGTCGGGCAACGTCACCGCGAACTCCGCCAGGCTGACGTGGACCGCCTCGACCGACAGCGGGGGCAGCGGGCTGGCCGGCTACAACGTCTACCGCGAGCAAGGGGCCAGCGACACGCAACTCGGCACGACCGCCACCAACTCCATCACCCTGACCGGGCTGAGCCCCGAGACCGAGTACGTGGTGTACGTGCGGGCACGTGACGGCGCCGGCAACCTGTCCGGCAACTCGCCCACGGTCACGTTCACCACGGCCGAGGGCGGCAGTGGAGGGGGCGGCTGCACTGCCACGGGCACCGTACAGACCCAGTGGGCCAACGGGTACGTGGTGCAGCCGGTCACCGTCACCAACAGCGGCACGTCGGGCATCACCGGCTGGACCGTCACCTTCACCCTCCCGTCCGGGCACACGCTGGCCGGTTCGTGGAACGCCGCCGTGTCCGTCAGCGGGCAGACCGTCACGGCCAGGAACGCCGGCTACAACGGCACTCTGGCGCCGAACGCCAGTACGGGCTTCGGCTTCCAGGTCACCCGGCCGAACGGGAACACCCAGACGCCGTCCGGCTACACCTGCGCCTGACGGCCGCCGCATCCCCCGGGGGGTGACCCTCCGGGGGATGCGGCGCGCTCACGGCTCCAGGGTGACGCCTTCGCGCCGGAGGTCCTCGATGATGCCGTCGACGAGCTTCGTCGCGGCCGTGTGACGCAGGCGGCCTTCGTCGCGCAGCTCGCGGACGGCGGGCACGGGGTCGGGGTCGGCGAACAGCCGCTCGTCGGCGTGGTCGACGGGGCGGCCGGTCGGGTCGAGCGTCCACCAGGAGGCCTCGAGGGCGATCCCGTTGGGGTCGCTGAAGTAGATCGAGCGCAGGAAACCGTGGTCGATGACGTCGGTGACCTCGCAGCCGTGCGCCTTGAGCCGGTCGCGCAGCCGGTTGAGTGCTTCCTCGTCCGGCAGGTGCAGGGACAGGTGGTCGAACTGCGCGGCCCTGGCGTACGGCACGCCGGCGGGCTTGGCGAAGCTGTCGATGGGCTGGTCGGTGTATTCGAAGAAGGCGATGGTGTTGCCCGGCCCCACCTCGAAGAAGTAGTGCCGGAACGCGGGGACGGCGAGGGTGGCCACCAGGCGGGCGTCGAGCACGCCGTGCCAGAACCGCACGGTGGCGTCCATGTCCGCGGTCACCAGGGCGAGGTGGTGCACGCCACGCCAGTGCACTGTGTCGGGGGTCGTAGCCATACGCCAACCGTACGCCTTTCAACTATCCCCGGTCAGCCAGAACTTCCTTCCGGTAGCGCGCCGGTCACGGGGCGGTGGCGCAGTGTTCGCCGCTGCCCCCGGCGTAGCTGAGACACGCCACATCCCCGCTGACGAGCGGGGTCACGGGCCGGAACTCCCCTTCGACGGCCTCGCCGGCGTCCTGCGTGGACACGGAGCCAGAGGCGGGGGAGCCGTTGACGGTGAAGGACAGGCCCACGGGCGCCGGCGCATTGTTGATCTTGAACCAGAGGCGGAAGTCGCCGGGCGCCCCGCGCACCTCCTGGCAGACGGGTGTGTCCGGCAGGCACACCAGCACCGACGAGGGCGTGGGCGGTGTGGCCAGCGCGGCCGCGGGGGAGAGCGCGGCGGTGAGGGCGAACATCCCGGCCGCCGTGACTCCCAGGGCCCGGAGGGTCCCGAGGGCGCGCGGAAGACGGGGACGCGGACGCGGACTGGCCTGCGAGGGCATGAGGGCTCCGATCTCTGCCGAGTGGTGACTCTCATGTCTAACGCCCGGTCAGGCTTTCGGCAAGGGGTCGAACGCCCGGAGCCGCCCCGGCACCGTGCGGAGCCCCTCAGCCCTTCACCGAGCCGGCGAAGCTGAACGAGCCGGCCAGATACTTGTTCACCGCCACGTACAGGATCACCGCCGGGGCCGTGTAGAGGATGGAGAACGCGGCCAGCTGGCCGTAGGCGACCTGCCCGTACTGGGAGAAGAAGGTGTAGATGGTCACCGCGGCCGGCTGCTTCTCCGGGGTGTCCATCAGCACGAACGGGGCGAAGAAGTTGCCCCACTGCCCGACGAAGACGAAGATCGCCACCACCGCGACGCCCGGCGCCATCAGCGGGCCCACCACGGTCGTCAGCGACCGCACCCAGCCGGCGCCGTCCACCCACGCCGCCTCCTCCAGGCTCACCGGCACCCCGTCCATGAAGTTCTTCATCATCCAGATCGAGAACGGCAGCGAACTGGCCGTCAGGAACAACACCATCGCCGGTACGGAGCCGTACAGGTTGAAGCGGAAGAACATCGCGTAGACCGGCACCAGGACCGCCGTCATCGGCAGGCCGGTGGTGAACAGCAGCGTCAGCATGAAGTGCCGGCGGTAGCGGAGCTGGTAGCGGGAGAGCGGGTAGGCGGCCAGGCCCGCCACGAACACCGTCAGGATCGCCGTGGACCCCGAGATGATGATCGAGTTGATCAGCGGGAGGATCAGCGTCTCCCACGTCAGCACCGCCGTGAAGTTGTCGAGCGAGAAGTTCAGGGTCGGCCGGGCGGCGAGCGTCGCCTCCGGCTGGACCGAGGAGATCACCACCCACAGGAACGGGCCCAGGAAGGCCAGGCAGATGATCAGGAGCGACAGTCCTGCCGCCCCGCGGGCCGCGAGCCTGGTCACGCGTCCTCCACTTTGATCAGGCGCAGGTAGATCAGCGAGAACAGGGCGCCGACCACCAGCATGACGAGGGCGATCGCGGAGCCGTAGCCGATCTCGAAGTAACGGAACGCCTGCTCGTACATGTAGAGCGGCGTGGTCTGGCTGGCCGTGCCGGGCCCGCCGCCCGTCAGGGCGTAGATGAGGCCGAAGCTCGCCAGGGTCTGCAGGGTGATGAGCATGAGATTGGCCATGATGGATCTGCGGATCAGGGGCAGGGTGATGTGCAGCAGGCGGCGGCCGGGGCCCGCTCCGTCCACGGCGGCGGCCTCCACCAGGTCCTTCGGCACCTCGGACAGCGCGGCCGAGTACACCAGCATGGAGAACGCGGTGCCACGCCAGACGTTGGCCAGGATCACCGCCAGCATCGGGGCCGTGTAGAGCCACTCCTGGGAGATGCCGAGCACCGCGTTGAGCGTGCCCTCCTCGGCCAGGAATGAGAACCAGCAGGCCGCCGCCACCACCTCGGGCACCACCCAGGCGGCGATGACGACGCCGTTGACGACGCTGCGCGTCGTCCGGCCGCGCCCGCGCTGCAGGAGGGCGATGATCAGGCCCAGGGTGTTCTGGCCGATGACCGCCGACCCGATCACGAAGACGAACGTGAGGACGAACGAGTTGATGAAGTTGGGGTCGTCGAAGAGCCTGGTGAAGTTGGCCAGGCCCACGAACTCGGAGTTGACCGAGGCCGAGCCGGTGAGCGTCTCGTTCGTGAAGGCGACGTAGACGCTCCACAGGATGGGGCCGGCGAGGAAGAGCGCCAGCAGGACGATGGCCGGCCCCAGGGGGAGCAGCCAGCGCAGCACCCCGCGCCGCGACGAACCGCTGGGCGGCGTGTTCGTCACGGGCGGGGCGGGCGCTGTGGCGACCGTCATTTGGCCAGCACCTTGTCGGGTCCGCCCACGGCGGTGGGCAGCGCCTTGGCGTAGTCGGCGGTCGCCTCCTCAGGGGTCTTCGAGCCCGTGGTCACCGCCTCCAGCGCCTCCTGGATCTGCGCCGACACCTTCGGGTACTCCTCGAACGCCGGCCGGTAGTGGGTCACAGAGGCCAGGTCGGTGAAGAACTTCACGCTCGGGTTGTCGGCGGTGTACTTCGGGTCGGCCGCGACGTCCTTGCGGGGGGCCAGGTCACCCGAGCCCAGCGAGTACGTCAGCGAGTTCTCCTTGTTGGTGGCCACCGCGATGAAGTCCCACGCCTCCTGCTTGTTCTTGGCATACGAGCTCATCGCCATGACCCAGCCGCCCGACATGCTGACCGCGCCCGGCTCCTCGCCGTTCTGCGTCGGCATGGCCGTCCAGCCCATCTTGTCCTTCCACTCCGCCCACGGCTTGGTGCTGGTCGGCTTCCACGCCGAGGCGGTCCACGCGCCGTCGAGCGCGATGCCCAGCTTGGCGTTGGGGAACCACTCGTAGTTCACCTTGTCGGCCAGCTTGGCGTTGTGCGCGTCGGCCTGCTTGGGCCCGAGTTCCTCGCGGTAGATGGTGTTGACGAACGTCAGCGCGTCGGTGAACTGCTTGCCGCCGGCCACCCACTTCTTCTGCGCGTCGTCGTAGAGGGTGCCCTCGGGGGTGCCGTACAGGAGCATCTCGAAGCCCTGCATGGTCGACGCCTCGCCGTGGATCTTCGTCGAGTACATGGTGAAGGGCAGAACGTCAGGCAGCTTCTGCTTGATCGTGCGGGCGGCCGTCAGGACGTCGTTCCAGGTCTTCGGCTCCCACGGGACGGGCAGGCCGGCCTTGGCGAAGACATCCTTCTGGTACCACAGGCCGCGCGTGTCGGTGCTGATCGGGACGCCGTAGATCTTGCCGTCGCCGCCCCTGGCGGCCTGCTTGACCGAGTCGGGGAACTGCTCCTTCCAGTCGGGCCACTTGGCCAGGTAGTCGTCCAGGGGAGCCAGCTTGCCCGCCGCGACGTCGGCGTTCACCTGGAACGTGTCGTGCAGATAGACGTCGGGAGCCGAGTCAGGGGACCGGTTGAGCAGGGCCAGCTTGGTGTAGTAGGCCTCGTTGTTGCCCTGGACGGGCGTGAGTTTGATGGTGACGCCGGAGTGAGCGGCTTCGTACTGCTTCTTGGCGTCCGTGAGCATCTTCTCCAGATGCGGCCACGTCGGCTCGACCTTGTACAGGACCTCGAGTTCCTTGCTGCCGGAGGCGTTCTGCTCAGTGTCGGCGCCACAGCCGGCCACGGCTGTCAACAGCAGGAGGGAACCGGCCAGCGTACGTCTCATCACGGGCTCCCGGTGGTTCTGGGGATGTGCCAGGGAAGTTTCCTTGGAGTTGCCGAGAAGCTAAATCCATTTGATTTACAAAGTCAACAGTTTGTGTGATATTGGCGACATGCAGCTGGGCACGAACCTGCCCAAGGTGGGGAGCTACAACCGCGCCGTGGTGCTGGAGGCGATCCAGGCCTCCGACGGGATCAGCAGGGTCCAGATCGCGGCCCGCACCAGGTTGACCGCGCAGACCGTGTCGGTGATCGTGCGCCGGTTGCTGGAGGAAGGGCTGGTCATCGAGGACGGCTCCGCACCGTCCAACGGGGGCAAGCCGCGTACGATCCTGCGGGTCGACGCCGGCGCCGGCTACGCCATCGGCGTGCACTTCGATCCCGGTGAGATCTCCTGTGTGCTCGCCGACCTGGCCGGGCGGCCCGTCGCGCGGCTGCGCCTGCCGGTGCGTCCCGGACACAAGGCGGACACCGTGGTGCGGCAGATGGCCAGGGCCGCCCGGCGCATCCTCAGGGAGGCGGGCGTCGCCGACGGCAAGGTGCTGGGGGTGGGTCTGGCCTGCCCAGGGCCGCTGGACGGCGACGGCGTGATGGTGTCGCCCCCGCGGCTGCCCGGCTGGAACCAGGTGCCGATCAAGAGCCTGCTGGAGGAGTACACCCGCTTCCCCGTCACCGTCGACAACGACGCGACCGCCGCGGCGATCGGGGAGCGGTGGGCCGGGACCGCACGCTCCACCCCGAGCTTCGCCTATCTCTACCTGGGCACGGGCATCGGTGGCGGGATCTTCCTCGACAACCAGGTCTACCGCGGGCGCTCGCTGAACGCCGCCGAGTTCGGGCACATCACGGTCGAACCCGACGGCCCCGAGTGCTACTGCGGCAACCGGGGATGCGTGGAGGCCGTCTGCTGCCCGAGTGCCATCGAGGCGGCGCTGGGCACCGGAGCCGACCACGCCGCCATCTGCGCGGCGGCCGCCCGCGGCGAGAGCGAGGCCCTCGCCGTGATCGAACACGTGGCCGGGCGGCTGGCCGACGCCGCCGTGAGCGTCGTGAACATGCTTGACATCGACCTGCTCGTGCTCGGCGGGCCCGCGCTGCGGGAGGTGGGCGGGCTCTACCGCCAGGTGATCGCGGCGGCCGTGTCGACCAGGTCGCTGGCCAGGCGGCTGCACGCGGTCAGGGTGGAGACCTCTCCGATCGCGGCGGACGCCGCCGCGATCGGCGCGGCCTCGCTGGTCTTCCACGCCACGTACGCGCCCCGCCTGGGAGCGCTGCTCAGCGGCTGAGCGGGCCGCCGGCCCTCGCCTGGCGGCCCTGACCGGGTCACGCGCGCTTGAACCGCAAGGTCGCCAGCTCGAACGGGCGCAGCGTCAGCGGCACCGGCCCGTCGTGGCGCCGCGGCTCGGCCGTGGGACGCTCCAGCAGGTCCGTCTCCACCACCTCCGCCACGGGGAAGCCCGGCGTCAGCGTGGCCCGCACCCGGCCGCCCCTCGACTCGTGGAAACGTACGACCACGTCGCCGCTCTCGTCGTCGGCCAGCTTGACGGCGGTCACCACCACCGCGTCGTCGTCCACCGTCACCAGCGGGGCGACCTCGGCGTCGCCGGGCACGCGGCGCTCGGGCAGGTTGACGACGTAGCCCTCCCGGACCGCGTCGCCGATCGTGGCGCCCGGCACGAGCGCGTGGCGGAAACGGTGCACGCCCTGGTCGGTCTCCGGGTCGGGGAAGCGGGGGGCGCGCAGCAGCGAGACCCGCACGGTCGTGGTCGTGCCCTCCTCGCCGGCGGTGCGGGTGACGTCGTGGCCGTAGGTCGAGTCGTTGACCAGGGCGACGCCCCAGCCCGGCTCCTCCACGTGCACGAAGCGGTGGTTGCAGGCCTCGAACTTGGCCGCCTCCCAGCTCGTGTTGGTGTGCGTGGCGCGGAAGACGTGGCCGTACTGGCTCTCGGAGGCGTACCGGTCGGCGTGCACGTCCAGAGGGAACGCCAGCTTCAGGAACTTCTCCGTCTCGTGCCAGTCAACGTCCGTATCGATGTCGAGCCGGCGGCCGGACAGCGTGAGCACCTGCGTCACGCTCGACGAGCCGAAGGAACGGCGGACGCGCACCGAGCCGTCCACCAGGCTCACCTCGTCGGCCTCCGTCAGGTCGGTGACCGAGTTGCGGTAGAACTCGTCGACGTCCCAGGCGTCCCACTTGTTGGGGAAGTCGGGGTGCAGCTGCAGCAGCCCCGCCGCCCTGCCGGGCGCGACCGTCTCCCGGCCGGCGGCCACGTCGTAGATGGACACGATCAGGCCGCGGGCGTCGACCTCCACCCTGAGCAGGCCGTTGTCCAGGACGTGGCCGCCGCCGTCACGCTCGCGCACGGAGGTCTGCACGCCGGGCTCCGGCCGGGCCGCGCCTCCGGCGGGGACGCCGCCGCGGGCGTGCGGGGCGCCGTTGAAGACGAGCGTGCCGCCGGAGGCGTCACCGGCCAGCGCGCGCTGCGCGGTGTCGATGACGGCGTTCAGCTCCTCCGCCACCAGCTCGTACGTCCTGCGCGCCTCCCGGTGCACCCACGCGATCGAAGAGCCGGGCAGGATGTCGTGGAACTGGTGCAGCAGCACCGTCTTCCAGATCCGGTCGAGCTGCGCGTACGGGTAGGGCGCCCCGGCGCGCACGGCCGCGGTCGCCGCCCACAGCTCGGCCTCCCGCAGCAGGTGCTCGCTGCGCCGGTTGCCCTGCTTGGTCTTGGCCTGGCTGGTCAGGGTGGCCCGGTGCAGCTCCAGGTAGAGCTCGCCGGCCCAGACCGGCGGGTGCGGATATTCCGCCTCGGCCTTGGCGAAGAAGTCGGCGGGCGTCTCCCAGGTGACCGCGGGGGAGCCTTCGAGGTCGCGCACCCTGGCGGCCTTGGCGATCATCTCGCGGGTCGTGCCGCCGCCCCCGTCGCCCCAGCCGGTCGGCGCGAGCGAGTGCCGGGCGACGCCCTTGTCCTTGAAGTTGCGGGCCGCGTGCGCCAGCTCGCCGCCCGTCATCGAGCAGTTGTAGGTGTCGACGGGCGGGAAGTGCGTGAAGATCCTGGTGCCGTCGAGGCCCTCCCACAGGAACGTGTGGTGCGGGAACGTGTTCGTCTGGCTCCACGAGATCTTCTGCGTGAGCAACCGCTTCGACCCGGCCGCCTTGATGATCTGCGGCAGCCCGGCCGCGAAGCCGAACGTGTCGGGCAGCCACACCTCCTCGTTGTCGACGCCGAACTCGTCGATGAAGAAGCGTTTGCCGTGCACGAACTGCCGGGCCATGGCCTCGGAGCCCGGCATGTTCGTGTCGGACTCCACCCACATGCCGCCCGCCGGGACGAACCGGCCGGCAGCCACCGCCTTGGTCACCTTCGCCCAGACCTCGGGCCGGTGCTCCTTGATCCACGCCCACTGCTGCGCCTGCGACATCGCGAACACGAAGTCCGGCTCGTCCTCCAGCAGCGCTGTCATGTTGGAGGCGGTGCGGGCCACCTTCCGCACGGTCTCGCGCAGCGGCCACAACCAGGCTGAGTCGATGTGCGCGTGGCCGACGGCGCTGACGCGGTGCGCCGACGGCACGGCGGGCGCCGACAGCACGCCGGTCAGCTCGGCCCTGGCGGCGGCGGCCGTGCCGTTGACATCCTGCAGGTCCACGACGTCCAGCGCGCGGTTGACGGCCCGCAGCAGCTCCCAGCGGCGGGCGCCGTCGACCGGCAACTGGTGCATCAGCTCGCCGAGCACTTCCAGATCCATCACGAGCTGCCATACGTTCTCGTCGAAGACGGCCAGGTCCATGCGGGTCAGCCGGTAGAGGGGGTCGCTCCCGGCCGTCTCCTTGTCGCCGAGCCGGGTCGGCTGGAACGGGTGACGGCCGAGGATGACGGGGTTGGAGGCGGCCTCGACGTGCAGGCGCACCTGCTCACCGCCCTTGACGGGGGCGCCGACGCGGACCCACTGGTTGCGCGGGTTGAGCCCCTTCACCGGGGTGCCGTCGGGGAGGTAGACCAGGCCCTCGCACTGGAAACCCGGCATGTCCTCGTCGAAGCCCAGGTCGAGCAGGGCTTCGACGGTCCGGCCCGCCCATTCGCGCGGCACCGTGCCGGTGACGGTGAACCAGCTCGTGCCCCACGGCACACCCCAGGCATCACCCGCAGCGATCGGCTCAGGCGTCGCGGCCAGCCCCTCGGCGACCGGCACCGGCTCGTCCGGCGCATGCCAGACGGCCACCTCAAGCGGCACCGACTCGGGATAAAGAGCGGGGCGGATCCGCTCGTTGAGCACACGCTTCAAGCGGGCTTCGACCAGGTCACGGTCGTCGTGCATCAGGGACTCCTAACAAAAGGGATGGTCAGCCTTTGATGGCGCCTTCCTCCACGCCCTTGAAGAAGAAACGCTGGAGGACCGCGAAAACGATCATGATCGGCAGGAACGAGATCATCGTGCCCGCCGCGATCAGCCGCGGGTTGGCGCTGAACGTGCCGTTCAAATACTGCAGGCCGACCGTGAGAGTGTAGTTGGCGGGGTCGGTCAGGACGATGAGCGGCCACAGGAAGTCGTCCCAGGCCCCGATGAACGCGAAGATCGTGACCACGCTGAGCATGCCGCGCACGTTCGGCAGGCCGATGTGGCGCAGCCGCTGCCACGCCGTCGCCCCGTCGATGATCGCGGCTTCGTCCATCTCCCGGGGGATCGCCTGAAACGCTGTACGCATCAACAGCACGTTAAGCATCCCGATCGCGCCCGGCAACGCCACCCCCAGCAAGGTGTCGGCCAGGCCGAGCGAGCGGACGGTGACGTACTGGGAGACGATCGTCACCTCGCCCGGCAGCACCAGCGTCGCCAGGAACAGCCCGAGCAGCAGCTTCGCGCCCCTGAAACGGAGCTTGGCCAGGGCGAACCCGGCGATCGTGGCGCCTGCGGCGTTGCCCGCGACCACGATGGCGGCCACGACCAGGGAGTTGGCCGCGTACGACCACACGGGGATGGTCTCGGCCACCTCGGCGTAGTTGGCTAGCGTCGGCTGCTGGGGCAGGAAGCTCGGCGTCCGGGTGTAGATGTCCTCCTGGAGGCTCTTCAGCGAGGTGGACAGCTGCCACAGGAACGGCGAGACGGTCAGGGCGAGCACGAGCAGGAGCAGCACGTAACGCAGCGCCTTCTCGCGGGCGGAGACGGTGTTGATGTCAGGCCGCCTTCCTGTTGAGCCGCAGCAGCAGGAGCATCGGCCCGATGGTGACGGCCAGCAGCACCAGACTGAGCGCGGAGGCGTAGCCGAGGTGGCCGGTGAAGCCGCGGCTGTAGAGCTGGATGAGCATCACGAGCGACATGTCCCTGCCGCCGGGGCCACCGGTGCCGTTCGACAGCACGTACAGCTCGGAGAAGACGCGCAGCGCCGAGACTGACACCAGCACGGAGATCAGCAGCATCGTGTTGCGCACGCCGGGCACCGTGACGCTCCAGAAGCGCCGCACCGGGCCCGCGCCGTCGACGGCCGCGGCCTCGTGCAGTTCGCGCCGGACGTTGCCGAGCGCCGACAGATAAATGATCATGTAGTAACCCAGCCCCTTCCAGACGGTCAGGCTGATCGCGCTGAACAGCAGCAGCCACCGGTCGGTCAGGAACGGCACCGGCGCCGCGATCACGCCCAGCCACTGCGCGAAGCCGTTCACCAGGCCGCGGTCGTCCAGCAGCCAGCCCCAGATCAGCGCGACCACCACGGCCGAGGCGACCACGGGGGTGTAGAAGGCGGTGCGGAAGAACATGATGCCCGGCAGCTTCTTCTCCACCAGGATCGCGATCAGCAGCGGCAGCAGCGTGAGCAGCGGAAGGCACACCAGCATGTAGACGATGCTGTTGACCAGCGCGTCGGCGAGCTGGTCGTCGTTCAGGGCGCGGCCGAAGTTGGCCAGGCCGGTGAAGTGCCCGCCGCCGAGCGGCTTGGCGTTGGTGAACGCCAGGACCAGTGTGTTGATCGACGGCCAGACGGAGAAGGCGAACAACCAGACCGCGGCCGGCGCGACCAGCAGCCACGGTGTGAACCAGCGGTGGTGGGTCATCAGCTCTTGAGCAGCTCGTCGCACTTGGCCACGGCGGCGTCCAGCGCCTCCTTGGAGGTCGCCTCACCGTTGATCGCCAGCGCGAACTGCTGCCGTACGAACTTCTTCATCGCCTCGGTGACCTGCACCGGCTCCAGCATCTTGGCTTCGGCCAGCGACGTGAACGCGATCACCTTGGCGTCGCCCGACCTGGTGCCGTCGCTCCTGCTGAAGAACGGGTCGTTCGCCGAGGCCTTGGTGCTGGGGAAGACGTTGACCAGGTGGGCGAAGGCGGCCTGGTTCTCGGCGTTGGTCACCCAGCGGGCCAGGGCGAGCGCGGCCGGCGCGTTCTTCGTGGCCTTGGAGATGGTCAGGCCCTGCACGTAGAGCGGCGGGGTGCCCATCGCGGGCGACGGCACGACCTTGGGCGCGAGCGTCGGGTTGTCGGTGGCCAGGCTCGTGATGAAGTTGCCGCCGGCGGTCGTCCAGGCGACCGCGCCCTCGGTGAACAGCTTGGCGTTGCCGGCGTAGGTGTCGGTCAGCACGCCGCGCGGCAGCAGCCCTTCCTTGTACGCCTCGCGGTACCTGTCCAGCAGCGCGACCGCCTCCGGGGTGTTGAAGACGAAGCGCGTCCCGTCGGGCGACATCACGGGCACGCCCGCGTTGACCAGGTCGCTCAGCTCCGGCTTGCGGCTCATCAGGTGAACCTTGCCGCCCGACTTCTCCTTCAGCGTCCTGGCCTGGGAGATGAGCTCGTCCAGGCTGGCGGGCGGCTTCTCGGGGTCCAGGCCGTTCTCGGTGAGCAGTTCGGAGTTCCAGTAGTTGACGTCGGTGTTGAGGTACCACGGGTAGCCGTACGTGCCCTGGGCGCCGGGATAGCGGTAGGCCTCCAGGCCGCCGGGGACGTAGACGTCGGCCAGCTGCCGGTCGGCCTGGCCGACGTCCAGCAGCATGCCCTGCTTGACCAGCGGGAAGGCGAAGTCGGGCGGCAGGTTGACGACGTCGGGCAGCGAGCCGCCGGCCGCCTGGGTGAGCACCTTCTCCGAGTAGCTCTCGGCGGGCTGGTCCAGCCACTCCACCTCGGCGCCCGGGTACTGCCTCTCGAAGCCGTCGATGACGCCCTGCACGTAGTCGGTGAACTTCGGTTTGAGCGCCCACGTCTGGAGGCTGACCTTGCCCTTCACCTCGCCGGTGACGTTCGTGACCGGCGCGGCCGAGTCCGGTTCCGCGCCACCCAGGCCGCATCCCGCGATCGCGACGGCCAGCACGGCCAGTCCTGCCCAGTACCTTCGCATGGCGCTCTCCTTCGGTACTAAACCGCTCTAGTTGCCGGACTATTCACCGGGCTAGACTCCGCTGTCAATAGGGTGTGGCCGGACTGTGAGGAAAGGAGCGGATGCGTGGGCCGACCGACGATCGCCGACATCGCGCAGCGGGTCGGGGTGTCCAAGGGCGCGGTGTCGTTCGCGCTGAACGGGCGTCCCGGCGTCAGCGAGGCGACCAGGGCCCGCATCCTGGAGGTGGCCAGGGAGATGAACTGGCGCCCGCACAGCGCCGCCAGGGCGCTCGGCGGCGCCAGGGCCGAGGCGGTGGGACTGGTGATCGCGAGGCCCGCGAGCACGCTGGGCGTCGAGCCGTTCTTCGCCCAGCTCCTGTCCGGTCTGCAGGCGAGGTTGTCACGCCAGCAGGTGGCGATGCACCTGCTGGTGGTCGAGGACTCCCAGGCCGAGATCGAGGTCTACAGGGAGTGGACCTCCGCGCACCGCGTGGACGGGTTCATCCTCGTCGACCCCAAGGTCCGCGACCCTCGTTTCGCCGCGCTGGAGGAGCTCGGCGTGCCCGCCGTCGTGCTGGGCGGTCCCGGCCGGCACGGCGCGCTGGCCAGCGTGTGGGCCGACGACCGGGAGGCGATGGTGTCGGTCGTCGACTACCTGGCGGCGCTCGGGCACCGCCGCGTCGCCCACGTCGCGGGGCTGCCGGGGCTGCGCCACACCCAGCGGCGCATGCGCGCGCTGCGCGACTCGGTCAAGCGGCTCGGCCTGGTGGACGCGGTCTCGCTGCCGACCGACTTCAGCGACGCCGAGGGGGCGGCGGCCACCAGGACGCTGCTGTCGCGCGGCACCCGCCCGACCGCCGTCGTCTACGACAGCGACGTGATGGCGCTGGCCGGGCTGGGCGTGGCGGGGGAGATGGGCGTGGCCGTGCCGGGTGAGCTGTCCATCGTGGCCTTCGACGACTCGGTGCTCACCAGGGTCACCCACCCGAGCATCACCTCGCTGTCGCGCGACACCGTCGCGCTCGGCGGCCAGGTGGCCGACGTGCTGCTCGAGGTCATCGCCGACCCGGGCGCCAGGCGCGTGGTCAAGACCGGCACCCCGCGGCTGGTCGTCCGGCAGAGCACCGCGCCCCCCGCTCTTGGCAAGGTGACTAAAGCGGTTTAGGGTCTCGGTGATCGGCTCGACCCCGGGACGGGGATGCGCCTCCGCCGGGGGAGCACCTTCGCGGGGACGGTTCACCCCATGGAGGACCCGCGTGCCCCTGCCGCACCCCAACCCCGGCCCGCTCCGCTTCGGCGCCAACTACGTGCCCTCGTCCGGCTGGTTCTACGGCTGGCTCGACCAGCCGGCCGACGCCGCCCGCCGCGACTTCGAGGACCTCGCGGGCATCGGGCTCGACCACGTCCGGGTGTTCCCGGTCTGGCCGTGGATCCAGCCCAACCGCACGCTCATCAGGCGGCGCGGGATCGACGACCTGCTCGCCGTGATCGACGCCGCCGCGGAGTTCGGGTTGTCCGTGGCCGTGGACCTGCTGCAGGGACACCTGTCCAGCTTCGACTTCCTGCCGTCATGGGTGCTCACCTGGCACCGGCGCGGCCTGTTCACCGACCCCGACGTCCGCGCCGGGCTGGTGACGTACGTCGACACGCTCACCAGGGAGATCGCCACCCGCGACAACGTCTTCGCGGTGACCCTCGGCAACGAGGTCAACAACCTCTACCCGGCCAACCCCACCACGTTCGGCGACTCCAGGAACTGGGCCGCCGAACTGCTCGGCACGGCCCGCGCCGCCGCCCCCGGCCTGCTCACCCTGCACTCGCTGTACGACGCCACCTGGTACGACCCGGAACACCCCTTCCACCCGGCCGACAACGTCGACCTCGGCGACCTGACGACCGTGCACTCGTGGGTGTTCAACGGCGTGTCCGCCATCGACGGCCCGCTCGGCCCGGCCACCGTCACCCACGCCGACTACCTGGTGGAGCTGGCCGCGGCCACCTCGCCCGACCCGTGCAGGCCGGTCTGGCTGCAGGAGGTCGGCGTGCCCAGGCCCGACGTGCCCGAGCCCGACGCGCCCGCGTTCGTGAGCCGGCTGCTGGAGGCCGTCACCCCCAACCCCGCCCTGTGGGGCGTCACCTGGTGGTGCTCCCACGACCTCGACCGCTCGCTCGCCGACTTCCCCGAGCGCGAGTACGACCTCGGCCTGTTCACCGTGGACCACCAGCCCAAACCGGCGGCCAGGGAGCTGGCCGCCGCCGTCAAGGAACGGCGTGACAGGGCCGCGCGCCGCCGGGCGCTGGTCTGCGACGTGGACCTCAGGGCCGAGCCGGAGCGCCGCGCGGAGGTCGCGCCGGGCAGCGCGTTCCACGCCGCGTGGGTGCGGCTGCGCCAGGACGGGCCGCTGGCGATCGTCACCGCCGCCCGCGCCGCCGACCCCGCCGACCTGGCGGCCAGAGGCATCGACACGGTGCTCGACCGGCACTGAGCCCCGGCACTGGACCGGCACGGGACCGGCACCGAGTCCGGCACTGAGACCGGCACTGAGACCGGCACTGAGACCGGCACTGAGACCGGCAACGAGAGGAGATCAGATGAGACGCAGGCTGTTACCGATGCTCTGCGCGGTCACGGTCGCGGCGGCCTTGCTCACCGCGCCCGCCCGCCCGGCACTGGCGGCGACGGGCGACCAGCCCTACGCCTCCTACTGGTTCCCGAAGACGATCCTGGACTGGGACCCGGCCACCGACCCCGACGCGAGGTTCAACCGTTCCCGCGTGCCGCTGCGGCCGCGCGCCCAGGACCCGGCGTTGAAGGCCAACCCTCACGCCCGCGCGGGCGAGGGCGGCGTCGTCTCGCTCGTGTCGTTCGCCCCCACCTCGGACAACCCGTCGCAGGGCTCGCTGGACGCCGACTACTACGCCTTCGGCCACTGGCAGTACGTCGACACGCTGGTCTTCTGGGGCGGCTCTTCGGCCGAGGGGCTGATCCTCGCGCCGAACCCCACCGTCATCGACGCGGCACACCGCAACGGCGTCAAGGTGTACGGCACCGTCTTCTTCCCGCCCGAGGTCTTCGGCGGGCAGCTCCAGTGGGTGCGCGACTTCGTCGAGAAGCGCGGCCACTCCTACCCGGTCGCCGACAAGCTGGTCCAGGTGGCCGAGCACCACGGGTTCGACGGCTGGTTCATCAACCAGGAGACGGAGGGCGGTGACGCCGCGCTGGCTGCCGAGCTGCGCTCGCTCATGAAGTACGCCCGCGCCAAGGGTCCGGTCGAGTTCATGTGGTACGACGCCATGACCGAGAGCGGCACGGTCGACTGGCAGGAGGCGCTCACCCCGGCCAACGACGCCTTCCTCAACGACCCCGGGCGGGTGGCGGATTCGATGTTCCTCGACTTCGGATGGGACGCCGCGAAGCTTCGGTCGTCACGCGCGCTGGCCAGAAGCCTCGGCAGGGACGAGCACGAGCTGTACGCCGGCATCGACACCGAGGCCGACGGCTACGTCACGGACGTGCCGTGGGACGCGCTGTTCCCCGCGGGACGGCCGCACGCCGCCTCGCTCGGCATATACCGCCCGGAGTGGACGTGGCGGTCGTCGTCGGGCCCTGCCGACTTCCGGGCCAGGGACTCCCGCTTCTGGGTCGGCGCCAACGGCGACCCGTCGGACACCTCCAGCCCACCGACCGGAAAGGGGCCGGCGCAGAAGGCGCCGGCGTGGAAGGGCCTGGCCCGTTACGTCGCCGAGTCGACGCCGGTCACCGGCAAACCGTTCGTGACGGGGTTCAACCTCGGGCACGGCGACTTCTACAACGTCGGCGGCGTCCGCGTGCGCGACGGCGGCTGGAACAACCTGTCCGTGCAGGACGTGCCGCCCACCTACCAGTGGCTCGTCAGCTCGCGCGGCACCGAGCTGACCCCGTCGATCGACTTCGGCGACGCCTACGAGGGCGGCTCGTCGCTGCGGCTCACCGGCCGCCTCGACGCCGTCAACACCGTACGGCTCTACCAGACGCGCCTGCCCGTGGCGGCGGACACGAAGATGTCGGTGGTGGTCAAAACGCCCGCGGCGGGCCCCACCCACCTGCGGGCTGCCGTCTCCTTCACCGACGCGCCCACCAGGTTCACCACGTTCGACCTGGGCTCCACCCGCGGAACAGGTTGGGAGCGCAGGACGATCGACCTGTCCGCCCACGCGGGCCGGACCATCGCCCAGATCGGGCTGCGGACGACGGGCGTCAACAAGGATTACGACATCCGTGTCGGGCAGCTGGCCGTGTACGACGGGGCCGTGGACCGGCCGTCCGCGCCTTCCGGGCTCACCGTGCTCGGCGTCACGGACGTGTCGGACGACCGCAAGTCGCTCCGGCTGGCCTGGGCCGGCTCGCGCGGCAAGGTGCACCACTACGACGTCTACCGGCGCGATCCGGGCGGCGGGCGTACGTACCTGGGGGCCACGCCCAACGACGCCTACTTCGTGCCCCGGCTCGACCGGGCCGGCGCCGAGACGAGCACGACGATCGAGGTGGAGGCGGTTTCCACGGAGTACGGCCGCTCACCCGCCGCCACGGTCGCCGTCCCCTGGGCCGGTGACCCGGGGCCGTCCGGTCGGCCGTCCACGAGTGGCGGATCCACGACAAGTCGGGATCTGGCCACGCCCACCTCATAGACAGCGCCAGCTCAGGGCGGCTAGGAAGTCGGGTATTCGTGCTTACCGACTTCTGGAGGTCGTTCATGCTGCATGGGTTAGGGCGCTTGAGACATGGGCGGCGGGGGACGGTCATGGCCGCCACGGCGGCCATGACCGCCTCGCTGTTGTCGGCCCCCGGCGCGTACGCGACCGCCGCGCCGCCCGTGGAGTTCACGAGTGATGCGGCGAGCGACGAGATCACGCTGGTCACCGGTGATCAGGTGCGCGTGCGTGCCGTGGACGGCGAGCACAGAACCGTGGCGGTCACCCCCGCGCCGCGGGCGGACGGCTCGGTGCCGACGTTCCAGGTGCTGGAGACCGGCGGGCAGCTGAGCGTCATCCCCGACGACGTCGCCTCGCTCGTGCCGGAGCGGCTCGACAGCGCGCTGTTCAACGTGACGGCGCTGGCCGAGCAGGGCTACGACGACGCCATCCCGCTGATCTTCACCTACGCGGGCAACGCCCCCAAGGCGGCGGTGCCGTCGGTGAAGCAGCTCCGCACGCTGGAGAGCATCGGCGGGACCGGCGTGTCGGTGGCCGAGCCGGACGCGGCGGCGTTCGGCGCCGAACTGGCCAAGCTGGCCGGCCCGGACGCCCGCGCCGCCGGGCCGCTGGCGGGCGTGTCGAAGATCTGGCTCGACCGCAGGGTGAAGCCGGTCCTGGAGCGCAGCGTGCCGCAGATCGGCGCGCCCGAGGCCTGGGCCGGCGGGTACGACGGCTCCGGCACCACCGTCGCCGTGCTCGACACCGGAGTCGACGCCGCGCACCCCGACCTCGCGGGCAAGGTCGCCGGCCGGCGCGACTTCACCGGAGAGGACGTCACGGGCGACCCGCACGGCCACGGCACCCACGTCGCGAGCACCATCGCGGGCGCCGGCACGGACGGCGGCGCCAAGGGCGTGGCGCCCGGCGCCACCCTGCTGAACGGCCGGGTCCTGGGCGGGGACGGCTTCGGGCAACTGTCGTGGATCATCGACGGCATGGAGTGGGCGGCCGGGGAGCAGCGCGCCGCGATCGTCAACATGAGCCTGGGCAGCTCCGAGGCGGGCGGCCCGCTGACCGCCGCGCTCTCCCGGCTGAGCGAGCAGTACGGGACGTTGTTCGTGGTGGCCGCGGGCAACGACGGTTGCGACTCGTGTGTGGGCGCCCCCGGCGACGCGCCCGAGGCGCTGACCGTGGGGGCCGTGGACCGTGAGGACCGGCTGGCCGGCTTCTCCAGCAGGGGCCCGATCGTCGCCGACCAGGCCGTCAAGCCCGACGTGACCGCGCCGGGCGTGGACATCTCCGCCGCCAGGCCCGGCGGCGGCCACGTCGCGATGTCCGGCACCTCCATGGCCACCCCGCACGTCGCGGGTGCGGCGGCGCTGCTGCGGCAGGCCCGCCCCGGCGTCACCGGAGGCGAGCTGAAGTCGCTGCTCATGGCCACCGCCGACCCCGGGCGGGACATCCCGGTCGACGCGCAGGGCGCGGGCAGGATCGACGTGGCCGCGGCGCTGAAGAACCCGGTCGCCGCCTCGGCGGGCTCGGTCGGCTTCGGCAGGCTCGCCCCCGGCGAGGAGAAGAGCCTCACCGTCACGTACCACAACCTCGGGCAGGAGCCCGCGGAGCTGGACCTGTCGAGCGGCGGCGCGTTCGCCGTCGAGCCGGCCCGCCTCACCGTGCCGGCGTCCGGGACGGCCGAGGCCAAGGTCACGCTCAAGGCGGACGAGCCGGGCCTCGTACGCGAGGAGCTGACGGCCGCGGTCGCGGGCGGTCCGCCCGTGCGCACGCTGCTGACCGCCGACGTCGAGAAGAAGCGCGTCGAGCTGCGCGTACGCGGCATCGCCCGCGACGGACGGCCGGGCCGCGGCGGCTTCACCGTGCTCAACCTGGACCAGGGCACCCTGGTCGGCCGCGTGCTCCCCGGCGAGCCCGCGCAGCCGTGCACCGACCAGAAGTACGGCAAGGGCACCTGCCTGCTCGTCGAACCCGGCACGTACTCGGTGCTCGGCCACATCTTCACCATGCCGGCCGGCCAGGACAGCACGGCCAAGGGCACGCCGCTCAACGAGAGCCTGCTCGGCGACCCCGAAATGACGATCAGCGAGGACACCGAGGTCGTGCTGGACGCCCGCAAGGCCGTCGAGGTCAAGGTCGAGACGCCCGACCACAGGACGAAGCGGAACACCGGCTCGGCCGCCGCGCTCATGTGGTATCGAGCGGGGGAGCAGGGCACCGCGCTGCGCGGCGGCACCACCATCTCGCCCGGAGGCCAGATCGAGGAGCGGCTGTTCGTCCAGCCCACGAAGAAGGTCACCAAAGGCACGTTCGTCGTCTCGACCCGGTGGCGGCTGACCGCCCCCGAGATCACCCTGACCACCCTCGGGCTCGAACTCGATCCCCAGTACGTGAACCCGGTCCAGTTCAGCGACTTCGCCACCGAGTACCCGCGCCTGGACGGCACCAGGCTGCTCATGGCGGTGGACGTGGGACGCGGCTCACCCGGCGAGATCAAGGCCCGCGACCTGCGCGGCAAGCTCGCCGTCATCCGCCGCACTCCCGGGGTGCCGGTATCCACGCAGTCCAACGCGGCCGCGGCCGCCGGGGCGAAGATGGTGGCCGTCTACAGCGACCAGCCGGGCCACGACGTCACCACCGGCGGCAACGGCGTCAAGCTCGCCGTCCCGACCGTGCGGCTGACGCAGGAGCAAGGGCTGAAGCTGGTCGAGCGGCTGCGCAGGCTGCCCGTGCCCATCGTGGCCAAGGGCGTCGTGGCCAGCCCGTACGCCTACCACCTGTTCTTGCGGGAGAAGGGTGGGGTGCGGGACAAGCTGCGCTACGTCGTCAGGGCGAGGTCGCTGGCCAGGATCGAGACGGACTTCCACACCCAGCTCGCCGACGACGTGATGGTCAACGAGGCCAGGTTCGTCTTCCAGCCCTGGGACACCTCGTCGATCAGCACGAACCATCCCATGGCCAGGGCGCCGCGCACCCGGACCGAGTACGTCACCCCGGGGCCCGACCTGCGCTGGTCCACGTCGGCCGGGGTTCCCGAGCGGCACTACAACACCATGTGGCCGCACCCGGACACGCCGCGCATCAGCCTGTCGTCGCCGGACCTGCGGCCGTACGAGGCGGGCGAGCGGGTCGGCCGCTCGGTGTTCAAGCAGCCGCTGCTGCCGGGCGTCAACCCGCGCAATCCGGTGCGCCGGGAGGGCGACAAGCTGCTGGTGTCCATGCAGGGCTTCGTGGACGCCGCCGGCAACTACGGCGACACGTACACCAGCAAGTTCGAGCACGGCATGAAGACCGACTTCAGGCTCTACCAGGGCGACACGCTCCTGTGGCAGACGAATTACCTGCCCTCGGGGTCGGGCACGCTCTCCCCGGAGAAGTCGGAGTACCGCATCGAGTACGACCTCGCCAACGAGGCGGGCTGGGCGAAGTTGTCCACCCGTACCAAGGGGATGTGGACCTTCGGCTCCGAGCGGGCCGCGGAGGCGACGGTGATCCCGCTGCTGCTGGCCACGTTCGACGCGCCGGTCGACCTGAAGAACCGGGCCAGGTCGCGGAAGCTGGAGCTGTCCCTCCGCCACCAGGAGGGCGCGGAGCAGAGCGCGATCAAGGACGTGTCGCTGGAGGTGTCGTACGACGACGGCGCCACCTGGAAGCCCGCCCGGCTGCGGGACAAGGGCAGGGGCAGGTACGAGACGACCCTCGGCCGTTCGCCGTCCGGGTTCGTCTCGCTGCGGCTGAACGCCTCCGACGTCAACGGCAACACCCTGGCGCAGGAGGTGATCCGCGCCTACGCCACGCGCTGACCGTCCCGGCGCGGGGAAGGGGGAGGGCCTCGCACGGTCCTCCCCCCGTCGCGTCAGGGCGTTGCGCTCACCGGACGTGCTGGAGCGCGGCCGCGTCCGTGCGCCTGACGTGCCTGGCGCGGAAGACGTGCCGCCGGCCGCCGTGGGTGAAGGCGGCGCGCGCCACGATGCGGCCGCGCCTGGCGGGCAGCGGGAAGCCGACCGTGATCGCCGCGCCCGGCTCCAGCCGCGGCACCCGGCGCGCCCGCCGTTTGCGCGGCCCGTCGAGGCCCAGCTCGACCCCGCGCCAGGCGCGGGACGAGCCGTTGTGCAGGGTGACGATGACCTGATCGTCCGTGAGCTCCGTGCGCAGTCCGTACGGCGTGCGCGGGTCCGGCCCGATCGACGCGTCGAGCGTGGCCAGCAGCTCGGCGGCCAGCTCGGGACGGTCGGCCGCCAGGTCGAGCTTCTCGCCGGGGTCGGCGGACAGGTCGTAGAGCTCGACCCGGCCCTCGGGGCCGGCCCCCGCGATGTTCGGGGCGAACCGGACCGCCTTCCACCGGCCGCGCCGGATGGCCTGGGCCTTGCGCGGCCGGTTCCACACCAGGTGGTGGTGCTTGGGCGCGCTCCCGCCGGTGAGCAGGCCGCGGAAGGACCGCCCGTCGAGGTGGGCGGGCACCGGCACCTCGGCCAGGTCCGCGAAGGTCGGCAGCACGTCCCAGAAGGCGACCGGCTGCCGCTCGACGCGGTGGCGTAACCCGGGCGACCAGGCGATCAGCGGCACCCGGATGCCGCCCTCGTACACGTCGCGCTTGTCGGCGCGGTACGGGCCGTTGGAGTTGAACAGCCTGGGCGTCACGCCCTTCTCCCGGTGGGGGCCGTTGTCGCTGGTGAACAGCACGAGCGTGCGTTCGGCGACGCCCGCGTCCCGCAGCGCCCGCAGCAGGGCGGCGACGTCGGTGTCGAGCCGTGTCACCTGGGCGGCGTGGCGGCGGTTCGGATCGCTCCACGGCTCCTTCTCGTAGACGCCCGCGTCGCCGGGGATCGCGCTGGGCGAGTGCGGCAGGTTGCTGGCGTAGTAGAGCAGGAACGGGTCGTCGCCGCCCTGGGCGATGAACTCGGTGGCCCTCTCCCGGAACAGGTGCGGCGCGTACGACCCGCCGGGGATGGACACCTTCTTGTCGTTGTGCCACAGGTACGACGGGAAGTAGTGGTGGGCGTGCCGGTGGGTGATGTAGCCGAAGAACTCGTCGAACCCGCGCACGTTCGGATGGGAGGCCTGATGGGGTGCCTCCGGGCCGAACCCCCACTTGCCGATGCAGGCCGTCCGGTAGCCGGACAGCCGCAGCAGTTCGGCGAAGGTCAGGTCGGCGTCGGTCAGCGAAAGTTGTGGCCCGCCCTCGGGGTTGTCGCGTACGGTTCCGTGGCCCGCGTGCAGCCCCGTCAGCAGTGCGCAGCGTGACGGCGCGCACAGCGGCGCCCCCGAGTACGCGGTCGCGAAGCGCACGCCTTCGCCGGCCATCCGGTCCAGGTTCGGAGTGTGGATCTTGCGCTGCCCCTGGCTGCCGATCTCACCCCATCCGAGGTCGTCGGCCAGGATGAGCACGATGTTGGGCCGCGAGGGAAGGCGGCCGCGGACGGCGGTGGCGCCGGCCGCTGAGGGGGCCGCTAGGGAGGCCGCTGAGGGAGCGGCGAGGCCGCCGAGAGTTCCGGCGACCAGGGTGCGGCGGGAAAGCCCGTTGATCACGAAGGGCAACATATCGGAGGTTGCGGGGAACGGCGGGCAAATCACCGGCGAACTCTGTCACAGCATGGCATCCGCGACGGTGAGAATGGTCACTCACCGGAGATAGTCCCACTGGCGGCAGATCTCGTGCAGGGCCTCCGGGATCTCCCCGGCCTCGGGCAGGGGCCGGGCGGCGACGACCGTGCCGGCCCGGATCTTGTCGCGCCAGTCGCCGATGCCCTTGACGAAGGCGCCGTGGTCCTTGTCGCCGTAGGAGAGCATGGCGGGCTCGTACGCGACGTCCAGGAACGCGCAGAGCCGGCGCAGCTCCGCCTCGGGGTCGGCGACCAGGTTCTCGTAGCGCAGCGTCAGTCCCTCCAGATGGGTACGGGCCTCCTGCAGGTAGGTCATGTAACTCAGCGTGCGAGGCACGGCCTCCTCCATGGGCCGCTTGGGAGGGTCCGCCTCGTGCCAGGACTGCACGATCGACATCGGGTGACGCAGCAGGAACACGAAACGCGCGTCCGGCCAGCAGGTCGAGATCCGCCGCCAGGCGAAGACGTTGCTCGGCGTCTTCTCCGCCAGGACCTGCTTGCCGCTGCGGCTGAGCTCCCTGTGCAGCAGCCGGTCCCAGACGATGTGCTCGATGTCGCTGTGGGTGTGGCCGAGCAGATCCATGGCCTGCCGTACGGGATCGGTGCCGAGGCCGACGGTCACCCGCCTGAAGTGCGTCTCGATCGGCGAGTGGATGCGCGAGTGGCTGTTCAGCATGACGCGCAGCAGCGTGGAGCCCGACCGTACGGACGACAGCAGGAAGACCGGCGCGCGCAGCAACCGGTCATGAGCGCCGTCGACGGGCGGGCGTACGGCGTCGCCCGGCAGCCGCTGCGACTCCAGCGGCGGCTTGGGCGGCGGTTTCGGCGCCTCCTTGCGCATGCGGCGCGTCAACGTGTATCCCGTCAGGCCTTCGAGCGTGGCGTTGGCGCGGTACCTCCAGTTCATGGGGCTACAAGCTAGGGGGACGCAGTGAACCCCAGGTGAATCACGCCTGTGAACCCTGTGCTGAAGAGCACACGCCGTCCATGGACCTCTGCGGGGAGCAGAACAACGTTCCGGCCGACGATGGGTCCCGTCAGCACACGACCCCCAAGGAGGGAACCACACGTACGCTCAAGCACCGGGCTGTGCGCCTGTCACTACTGGCCGGCGTGGTCGCCGGAACGTTCGCCGCGCTCCCCGGCCCGGGTCACGCCGCGGCGGGCACGTCCAGCGCCTCGGTGCAGGTGACCGGCGGCCGGTTACAACCGCGGTACACCGGCTCGGCCGACGCCAACAACGTGCTGGTCACGCTCGAGTCGCAGACCAACGCGCTGCGGGTGAGCGACTCGGTCACCATCACCCCGGGGGCCGGCTGCGTGCACGCCCCTGGCGACACCACGACCGTGCGCTGCTCGGCCGGCATAGCGGCCGGTGTCCCGGCCGGGACACCGGCCGCTATACCGGCCTGGGCGGGTCAGGCCCGCAGGTGGCAGCGGGTGAGGCCGGTCGCGGTCGGCAGGAGCTCCGGCGCCGTCTCGTCGCAGATCGGGCCGATCCGGCGGTGACAGCGCGTGTGGAAGGCGCAGCCCGGCGGCGGCTGCTCGGGTCGCGGCGGTTCCCCGTTCAGGACGATGCGCCGCGGCCGGTCCGCCCCCGAGCCGTCTGGCACGTCCGAGACGTCCGGGACCGCCGAGGCCAGAGCCTCGGTGTACGGGTGCCGCGGGTCGGCGAAGACGCTCTCCGCGTCGCCGCGCTCGACGATCTGGCCCAGGTACAGCACGTTGACCTCGTCGCAGAAGAAGCGCACGACGCCGAGGTCGTGACTGATGAAGAGGAAGGACGTGCCGGACTCCTCCTGGATGTCCTTGAGCAGGTTGAGCACCTGGGCCTGCACGGAGACGTCGAGCGCCGAGACCGGTTCGTCGGCGACGATGAGCGCGGGCCGCCCCGCGACGGCCCGCGCGATGGCCACCCGCTGGCACTGCCCGCCGGACAGCTCGTGCGCGTGCAGGTCCGCGACCCGGGCGGGCAGGCCCACCCGGTCGAGCAGGCCGTGGACCTCCTGCCTGGCCGGGCGCACGCCCTGAGCCAGGAGCGGTTCGGCGACGCATCGGTGCACGGGCAGCCGCGGGTTGAGAGAGGCCCGCGGATTCTGGAAGATCATCTGGATCGGGGCGGCGAGCCTGCGCCTGCGCCGTTCCGGCAGGCCGGCGACGCCCGTGCCCATCAGCTCCAGCTCGCCGGAGCTCGGCTGCAGCAGGCCGGCGACGATCCTGGCGAACGTCGACTTGCCGCTGCCGCTCTCGCCGACCAGCCCGACGGCCGACCCCGCCGGAACCGTCAGATCCACCCCACGCAGGGCCCGCACCTCCTGCCCGGTGCCCCGCACCCGGAACGACCGGGACAGGTTCGCGGCACGCAGGACCGGTGACGTGGCGGTCACGACTCCTCCTCGCTGGCCCGCAGGCACGCGGCGCTGACGTTCCCGCCGACGGCGCGCAACTCCGGATCGGCGGTACGGCACTGCTCGACGGCGATCGGGCACCGCGGCGCGAACCGGCACCCGGACGGCATGGACCCGATCGGCGGCACTGTGCCGGGGATGCTGGGCAGCCGCGCGAGCCGCCGGTCCGCGGTGGGACGGCAGCCGACCAGCGCCTTGGTGTAGGGATGCCGGGGCCGCCGCAGCACGTCCGCCACCGGGCCGCTCTCCACGACGCGGCCGGCGTACATCACGTACATGCGCCGGCAGGACCCGGCGACGAGGCCGAGGTCGTGGGAGATGAACAACATGGCCATCCCCCTGTCGCGCACGAGAGTCATCAGCAGGTCCATGATCTGTGCCTGGACGGTCGTGTCCAGGGCGGTGGTGGGCTCGTCGGCGATGAGCAGCCGGGGCTCGCACGACAGGGCCATGGCGATGAGCACCCGCTGGCGCATGCCGCCGGAGAGCTCGAAGGGGTAGGCCCGCGCCACCCGGTCGGGCGCGGCGACGCCGACCTCGGCCAGCAGGTCCACCACGCGGCGCCACCGCTCGCGGCGCGGCGGGCCGCCGTGCCGCCGCAGGACGTCCTCGAGCTGCCGTCCGACGGTCATGACCGGGTTCAGCGAGGTGCCGGGGTCCTGGAAGATCATGCTGATCTCGCCGCCGCGCAGCGGCCTGAGCGCTTCGGGATCGCCGAGGTCGTAGGAGCTTGCGCCGAGCCGCAGCGTGCCGGACGCGCGCAGCGCGGGCGCCAGCCGGCCCAGGGCGGCGTAGGCGGTGACGGATTTGCCCGAGCCGCTCTCCCCGACCAGGGCGACCGCCTCGCCAAGAGCGACGCGCAGGTCGAGCCCGTCGACGGCGCGGACCTGCGGATCGGCGGCCAGGCCGATCTCGACGCGGTCGAGGGCCAGCAAGGGGTCGGCCGGCGGCGTCTCGGTCATCGGGGTCATCGGGGTTTCGGTCATCGGCGTCTCCGGGGGTCGAGCGCGTCGCGGACGCCGTCGCCGGCGAAGAGCAGGGTGATGACGAGGACGGCGATCACCAGGCCGGGCGCCACGGTCAGGATCGGCAGGTCGAGGCTGTGGGCGGAGCCGTCGGCCAGCAGGTTGCCCAGCGACGCCGTGGGCGGTTGCACGCCCAGCCCGACGAAGCTCAGGCCCGCCTCCCCGATGACGGCGAAGGCGAAGATCAGCGTCAGCTGGACGGAGGTCACGCCGAGCGTGTTCGGGACGACGTGCCTGACGGCGATCCGCCACGGCGGCACGTTGCTGACGCGGGCGCTCTCGACGTACTCCTCCTGCCGGACCCGCAGCACGACGCCGCGTACGACGCGCGCGAGGTAGGGGGTGTAGCCGACCGCGAGGGCGATGACGGTGCTGCGCATCCCGGCGCCGAGCGCGGCGATCAGGCCGAGGGCGAGCACCAGCGAGGGCAGCGCCAGCCCCACGTCGATGGCGCGGGCGATCACCACGTTGGCGAACCCCCTGGCGTACCCGGCGAGCAGCCCGAGCGGGATGCCCGCCGCCGCCACCGCCGCGGTCGTCGCCAGGCTGATGAGCAGGGACGAGCGCACCGCGTGGAACAGCCGGCTTAGCTGGTCGCGGCCGAACTCGTCGGTGCCCAGCAGGTGCCCGGGCCCTGGCGGCATCAGCGTGTTGCGCAGATCCTGTGCGGCCGGGTCGTACGGAGCGAGCAGGGGAGCGGCGGCGGCCACGAGCACGAACACCGCCAGCACGGACCAGGTGATCTTCTGGGTCAGCGGCCGCAGCAGGGCGGCCACCGGGGTCGTACGCTCAGCCACGCGATCGCCTCACTCTCGGATCGACCACGGCGTAGAGGAGGTCCATCAGCAGGTTGACGGCGACGAAGACGACCACGATCACGAGGATGCACGCCTGCACCACGGGATAGTCCCGCGACAGCACCCCCTGCACGATGAGCCGGCCCATGCCGGGGAGCGCGAACGCGTTCTCCACCAGGAGCGCGCCGGCCATCAGGGCGCCGGCCTCCAGACCGAAGATCGTGAGCGTGGGCAGGAAGGCGTTGCGCAGGGCGTACCGGCCGTAGATGCGGCGCTCCGGAATCTGGAACGCGCGGGCGGTGCGCACGTAGTCGGAGGACAGCGTGTCGATCAGCCCCGCTCTGGTCGTCTCGAACACCAGGGTCGCGAACCCGGCCCCGAGGGCCAGCGCGGGCAGCAGCATGTGGCCGAGGTGCGCGCCGAGCCCTTCCGAGAGCGGCGCGTAGCCGAATGTCGGCAGCACCCCCTGGGCGACGATGATCAGCAGCAGCGCGAGCCAGAAGCTCGGCACCGCGACTCCGGTCGCGCCGGCCAGCCGGGAGAGCTTGTCGGCGATGGCGCCCTGCCGGCGGGCGGCGACCAGGCTCAGCGGGATCGCCAGCACGACCGCCAGGGTGAACGCGTACACCGACAGTTGCAACGTGATGACCAGCCGGTCGGCGAGGAGTTCGGCGACGGTGTCGTTGAGGACCAGCGAGTTGCCGAAGTCGCCGCGCACGGCGTCCGTGATCCAGTTCCAGTACTGGAGCGCGATCGGGTCGTCGAGCCCGAGCTCCCGGCGGGTGCGTTCGACCTGTTCCGGGGTGACCGAGCCGCCCGGTCCCGCGAGGATCCTGGCCGGGTCGCCGGGGATCAGCCGCATCAGCAGGAACACCACGAAGGTGGCGGCGGCGGCCACCACCGCGGCCTGCAGGACGCTGCCCGCCAGCGGCAGCACCACGCGGGGACCGAGCCGGCGTGCGCGGCTCAAGCGGACAGCCAGCATTGCGCCGCTCCGTGGGTTCCGCCGGGCGAGAAGGTGTAGCCGCCCACCTTGGGGTTCATGGCGGTCAGCGTCGAGGGCCACACGGTGAAGGCGGCGTAGGCGTTGTCGGCGACCAGGCGGGCGACGTCGTGGTACATCTCCGCCCGCAGGCCGGGGTCGTCCTCGGCGCGCGCCTTCTCCAGCAGGTCGTCGAGTTCGGGATCGTCGACTCCGGAGACGTTGAGGTCGCCCTTGCTGTGCACCAGCGGGTAGATGACCTCATCGGGGTCGACGGTGCGGGTCGTCTGGCCGCTGTTGGTCAGCGCGAAGTCGCGGCTGGTGTAGATGCGGTCGGCCCACGAGCCGAAGTCCTCCTTGTTGAGCCGCACCTTGACGCCGACCTGCTCCAGCTGCGCCGCCATCGCGTCGGCCTCCTGCGCCCACGGCGACTGCGTGAAGGCGTTGAAGGCGACCTCCGCGCCGAAGTCGTACCCGGCCCTGGCAAGGAACTTCCTGGCCTCGTCGACCGAGTACGCCTGTGCGGCGCCGCCCGACAGGTCCTCGAAGGCGGGGCCGATGGCGGGGGAGAACGGCCCGTGGGCGGCCTTGGCGTGCCCGCCGTAGATCCCCGCGGCGATCCCCTCCCTGTCGAGCGCGGCCGAGAAGCCGCGGCGCACGTCGGCGTTGTCGAACGGCTTCACCGCCTGGTTGAAGGTGAGGTAGTTGAAGGTGTTGCCGGTGTTCTCGCGCCACACGGCGTCCCTGCGCCGCTTGACCTGGCTCGCCTTGCCCGGCAGCACGTCGATCATGTCGAACTCGTCGTTGAGGAACGCCATGATCTGGGTGTTGGTGTCCGGGATGATGGTGAACGTGATGGCGTCCAGGTAGTTGTCGTCGCCCCAGTAGTCGTCGTTGCGCTCCAGGCGGATCACGTTGCCTGCCCGATATTCCTTGAACACGTACGGCCCGGTGCCGACCGAGGCGCGGAACGGATCGGACTTCGCGAACTTCGCCACGGCGACCGGTGACATCATCATCACCCGTCCTCTGCGCAGCGAGGGCAGGAACGACGCGGCCGGGCGGGACAGCCGCATCTCCACCTGGTGCCTGCCGAGGACCTTCACCGACTCCAGGAACGGCGGCAGGTTGACCCCGTCTCCCTCGGGGTCGAGCAGCCGGTCGAAGTTGGCCTTGACGGCCGCGGCGTCGAAGGGCGTGCCGTCGTGGAAGACGACGTCCCGCCGGAGGTCGAAGACGTAGCGCGTGGGGGAGACCCGGTCCCAGGCCTCGGCGAGTTGCGGGACGACCTTGCCGTCGCTCACCTCGACCAGGCCGTTGTAGGCGAGGGTGGCGATGGCCGCGGTGCCGACCGAGCCCGCCGCACTGGTGCCCATGTCGAACGCCGGCGCGATCGGCTCGGCCGTCAGCGGCAGCCGCAGGGTGCCGCCTCTGCGCGGCGGCCCGGTGGGCCCGGCGGTGTTCATGGGCGCCGAGGAGCGGCCGCCGCCGCACGCGCTCACCGCTAGCGTCGCTGCCCCGGCGAACAGCCCGCGTCTCGTCAAGGGGACCCGCGTTTCGGGGGGTGCTTTATCGCCCATTCACGTACTCCTTAACCCCCGGTTGCCTGTAAGGCTTAATGGGTAATACCTTACATACGACATGTCAATGGGAATCGAGGGCCGGATGCAAGGAGCGCCCTATGACGAGGTCGGAGCCCCTGTTCGAGTCGCTGCCCCGCCGCAACCTGCGCGACGAGGCCGCGGCGCAGCTGAGGGGCCAGATCATCGCCGGCTCTCTCACGCCCGGCGTGATCTACTCGATGTCCGCCATCGCGGCGCAGCTGGGCGTCTCGGCGACGCCCGTCCGGGAGGCCGTGCTCGAACTGGCCAAGGAAGAGCTCGTCGAGATGGTCCAGAACCGCGGCTTTCGCGTACGCGTGGCCACCGGCAAGGAGCTCGACGACATCGTCGAGATCCGGCTGACCCTGGAGGTGCCCGCGATGGGCCGGCTGGCCGACCTGCGGCCGGTGCCCGAGCTGGAGAAGCTGCGCCCGATGGCCGAAGAGCTCGTCCAGCACGCGGCGAACGGCGACATGGTGGCGTTCGTCGTGCGCGACAGCGAGTTCCACCTGTCGCTGACCGCGCTGCTCGGCAACCCGCGCTACGTCGAGCTCGTCCGGATCCTGCGCTACCAGACCCGGCTGTCGGCGCTGCCGAAGCTGCGGGGAGCCGCCTCGCTCGTGGAGTCCGCCCGCGAGCACGTACACCTGCTCGACCTGCTCGCCGCCGGCGACAGGCCGGGCGCGGAGGCACTGATGACCACGCACGTCAACCACGCCCGCGGCCTCTGGGCGGGGCGGCCGGAGGACGACGGGCGGACCGCGCCCGGCGTCCGGTAAGGAGATCTCCGTGTCGACGCAGAAGCCTGGGCCGACCACGACCGTCACCCGACCCGCACGTGCCGTCCACGACTCGGCGATCGTCGTGGACGGCACCTGTCCGGGCTACCACTGGAGGGAGCGGCTGCAGACCTGGATCGACGGGGGCGCCACCTGCTGCGTGGTCAGCTTCGTGGCGTTCGAGGACTGCCGCAGGGCGGTCTCCCTCCTCGCCGAGGCCTTCCGCTACCTGCGTGAACGCCCGGACCGGCTGGTGCTCGCGACCTCGGCCGAGCAGATCCGCCAGGCGAAGAGGGACGGCAGGCTCGCGGTGGTCCTGCACTTCCAGGGCACCCACGCGCTCGAGTACGAAGCCGACCTCGTCGAGTTGTTCTGGCGGCTCGGCGTACGGGTCGTGCAGCTCGCCTACAACCAGCGCAGTCCCGTCGGCGACGGCTGCGAGGAGCCGTCGGACGCCGGTCTCAGCTCGCTCGGCCGCACGGTCGTCGCCGAGCTCAACCGGCTGGGCATCGTCATCGACGTCTCGCACACCGGCGCCCGCACCAGCCACGAGGCCGTCGCGCTGTCCACGGCGCCGGTCGTCGCCTCCCACTCCAACCCCGCCGGGCTGCATCCCAGCTCGCGCAACATCTCCGACGCCCTGATCAGGGACCTCGCCGCGACCGGCGGGCTGGTCGGGATCAACGGCTTCC
Organism: Nonomuraea sp. K271; assembly: GCF_009908215.1. Lineage (NCBI taxonomy): Bacteria > Bacillati > Actinomycetota > Actinomycetes > Streptosporangiales > Streptosporangiaceae > Nonomuraea > Nonomuraea sp. K271. Next base: position 47,514 of record NZ_JAAAHR010000020.1, read on the forward strand.
CCGGCTTCCTGTCCGCGCAGTCGCCGCCGACGCTCGACCGCTTCGTCGACGCCATCACCTACGTCGCCGACCTGGTCGGGGTCGCCCACGTCGGCATCGGGCTCGACTACACGATCCGCAACCCGCCCATGGAGCTCTACGAGCAGTACGTACGCGACGGCATCTGGTCGGCGGCCACCTACCCGCCACCCCCGTGGCACTTCCCGGCCGGGCTGGACGACGCGTCCGGCCTGCCCAACCTGACGCAGCGGCTGCTCGACCGCGGCTACACCGAGGACGAGACCCGGGCCGTTCTCGGCGGCAACTGGCTGCGCGTCTTCGACCAGGTCTGGCACGACGCAGGGAGCACGACATGACCATCGCCACCGGCGCCCTGGCCACCATCGAGCAGGCGCGCGAGACCCTGGCCGCGGCGGGCACGACCGGCGCCTTCCACGCCCGGCCCGTGGGCGGCGGCGCCGAACTCGCCCTCGACGCCGACGCCGCCCAGGTCGCCGCGTCCACGTACAAGATCGCGGTGCTGCTGGAGGTGGCCTGCCAGGCCGCGGACGGCGAGCTGTCGCTCACCCGGCGGGTGCGGGTGCCGGGCGACGTCCGCAGCCCCGGGCCGAGCGGCATCTCCACGATGCTCGACGAGGTCGAGCTGTCGGTCCGCGACCTGGCCCTGCTGATGATGCAGGTCAGCGACAACACCGCCACCGACGTGCTGCAGGAGATCGTCGGCACCGCCCGCCTCGCGGCCAGGCTCGACGCCCTCGGCGTCCGCGACACCACCGTACGCCTCGACTGCGCTGGGCTGATCGCCGAGGTCATCGACGACCTGGGCGGCGACCCGCTGAACGAGGACCGTGACGCCCTCAGGGCGGCGGTCGCCACCAGCCCCGCGCTGGCCTGTGCCACCGGCAACACCACCACGGCCCGCGACATGACGACCCTGCTGAGCCTCATCTGGCGGGACGAGGCCGGGCCGCCCGAGGCCTGCGAGGAGGTGCGGCGCGTCATGCTCCAGCAGTTCGCCCCGCACCGGCTCTCCACCGCCTACCGCGACGGCCCGAAGATCGCCGGCAAGACCGGCACCTTCTACGGCGGCGTGCGCAACGAGGTCGGCGTCGTCGACTTCGGCGGCGGCGAGGAGTACGCCGTTGCGATCTTCCTGCGCCAGCACGACTTCGACCTGCGCGACGCGAGGGCGGACGCCGCGATCGGGGCGGTCGCGCGGCTGCTCGTCGACCACCTGAGGAGCACCCGATGAACCGCACGCCGGCCCCGCGCCTGGCCGAGATGACCTGGCGGCAGGTCGAGGAGCGGATGGCCGCGGGCGCGCGGACCGCCCTGTTCGCGGCCGGTTCCACCGAGCAGCACGGCCCTCACCTGCCGCTGCTGACCGACACCATGCTCGGGGACGCCCTCGCGGCCAGGGTGGCGGAACGGCTGCCCGGCGTCGTCCTCGCCCCGACCGTCCCGTTCGGGGTTTCGACCCACCACATGGCCTTCCCCGGCACCGTCACCCTCGACGAGGCGACGTTCAAGGCCGTGATTCTGCGCTGTTGCGAGAGCCTGGCCGCCCACGGGTTCGAGACCGTACTGGTCCTGCCCAGCCACGGCGGCAACTTCGCCCCGCTGGCCGCGCTGCACGCGGAGACGCGGGGCCGGGTGGGCGGCGCGCGGCTCGTCCCGTACACCGACCTGCAGGAGTTCGTGGGGGCGCTGGCGGAGGCCGGGCGGGAGCGCGGGTTCCCGCCCGAGGTCAGCGGCTCGCACGCGGGTGAGGCCGAGACGTCGATCGTGCTCGCGCTCCGGCCCGACCTGGTCGACATGGACCGGGCCGAGGCCGGCTTCGGCGGCCGTTTCGACGAGCCGACCGCGCGCAGATTGTTCGAGCACGGCACCAGGGCGCTGTCGGAGATCGGCGTGCTGGGCGACCCCCGGCCGGCGACCGCACGGGCGGGCGAGGAGTATCTCGACCGTCTGACCGGCCTGCTGACCCGCTTCTTCCAGCCGTACGTGTCCTAGCCGGGTCTGTGGGCGGCTCGGTCGTGCACCACCGCGTACGTGTTGCGCAGCGCCTCCATCGAGGCGTCGTAGGAGGCCTGCGCGACGCCCGTGAACAGGCAGTCGACCACCATGAGCTGGGCGATGCGGCTGCCCAGCGCGCCCGAGCGGAACCTGGTCTCCCGAGCGGCCGTCGTCAGTGTCACGTCGGCCGTGCCGGCCAGCGGCGACTCGCGGAAGTTCGTGATGGCCACGGTGGAGGCGCCCGACGCGCGGGCGATCGCGAGGAACTCGATCGTGTCGGTGGTGGCGCCGGTGTGCGAGACGGCCACCGCGACGCAGGCGCCGTCCAGCGTGGCCGCCGAGGTCCAAGCCGAGTGGGCGTCGTGCCAGTTGATCGCCGTACGCCCGATGCGCGACAGCTTCTGCTGCAGGTCGAGCCCCACGAGGGCGCTGGCGCCGACGCCGAAGGTGTCGATCCTGCGGGCCCCCAGCAGCAGCGTCACCGCGTCGCCGAGCGCCTCCATGTCCATCGCGCGGGCCGTGTCGGCGATGGACAACGTCTCGTTCATCGCCACCTTGGAGACGATGCCCTCCAGGCTGTCGTGCCGGTCGATGTCGCCGGACACCTCGGGCAGGCTGGAGGTGGTCAGCTCCTCCCTGGCCACCGCCCTGGTCAGGTCGAACCTGAAGTCCTTGTAGTGCGCGTACCCCATGCGCTGGTAGAAGCGCACCACCGAGGTCGTGGAGGTCTCGCAGCGGGCGGCCAGCTCGGCGATGGACAGGTTGGCGGCGGCGGCCGGGTCGCCGGTGAACTCCTCCGCGATGCGCCGCTCCGACGGTCGCAGCGTGGGCATGGCCGCACGGATGCGGATCAGTACGGTCTCGGCGTCCTCGCCCATTGTTCCCCCCGCGAAGGAAAATTAATACCCTAATGGTAGGGTCTGCGTAATTTTATGACCTACTCCTCCGAGGAGACCACATGCCCCGTGGCGCGCTCTCCGCGGTCGGCATCGCCGCGGCGCTGTCCATCGCCCTCACCAGCTGTTCGTCCCCCTCCGCCCCCGCGGCCGGCGGCGACGCGGCCGCCAAGGGACTCGTGGTCGGCGTGACCTCCGACCCGGACACGCTCTTCCCCTGGAAGGCCACCCAGTTCCAGGCCGTCAACGTGCTGCAGAACCTGTACGGCACGCTCACGGAGTTCGACAAGGACCTCAACGTGGTGCCGGGGCTGGCCCAGTCGTGGGAGGCCTCGAAGGACGGCGAGAAGCTCACCCTCGAGCTGCGCCAGGGCGTGACCTTCGCCGACGGCAGCACGTTCGACTCCAAGGACGTCAAGGCGTCGCTGGAGAGGCTCATGGACGAGAAGACGGCGGCCGTGGCCAGGGCGTCGTTGGCGTCGGTGAAGTCCGTCGAGGCGCCCGACGCGAACACCGTGGTGCTGGAGCTGACCGGCCCCGACGCGGCGCTGCCCGCCAACCTCGCCACCGTCAACATGGCCATGCTCTCTTCCGACGACACCGAGCAGGAGCTCACCATCACCCCCAACGGCACGGGTCCGTTCAGGCTGAGCAAGCGGGTGGCCAGCCAGTCGCTGACGCTTGCCAGGAACGACACGTACTGGGGCCCCGAGAAGCCGCAGGTCCCGACGGTCGAGTTCCGGGTGATCCCCGACGAGTCGTCCATCGTGTCGGCGATGCAGTCGGGCAACGTGCAGCTCGCGGTCTTCGACGACCCGCTCGTCGCCCAGACCGCCGAGAGCGGCGGCACCATCACGGTCGCCAAGACGCCGCAGCTCAACTACCACGTCCTCCAGCTCAACGGCCGCCACGGCGAGCTCAAGGACGTCAACGTGCGGCTGGCGATCCAGTGCGCCATCGACCGCAAGCAGGTGCTCGACACGGCCGCGCTCGGCGAGGGCGAGGTGACCGGCCCGATCACCGCGCCGGCCTACAGGTCGGACCCGTCCAAGCGCCCCTGCCCCACCCGCGACCTGGCCAAGGCGGCCGGCTATCTCGCCAAGGCCGGCAAGTCCGGCGGGGTGACCGTCAAGACCATCGTCTCCCAGGGCGAGTACGCCACCTCCGTCAACGAGGCCCAGAACCTCAAGGCGCAGCTCGCCGAGGCCAAGATCAACCTGGAGCTGGAGGTGCTGGAGTCGGGCGCGTTCGTGGACCGATGGGTGGCGGCCGACTTCGACGCCGCCGTCGCGCTCAACGGCGGCCGCCCCGACCCCGACGGCTCCTACGGCCGCTACTTCACCAGCGACGGCAACCTCAACAAGGTCGCCGGCTACAGCTCGCCCGAACTGGACAAGCTGTTCGCCGAGGGCAAGGCCACCACCGACCAGGCCGCCCGCAAGCCGATCTACGACCAGGTCGCCGCCCACCTGGAGGACAACGCCGCCTGGATCTGGTTGTTCGCCGGCTACACCTACACCGCGACCACGGCGAACGTGCAGGGCTTCGTACCCATGGCCAGCGGCTCGCTGCAGTACCTGCGCACCACGTCCGTCAGCTGATGCGCCGGATCGCAGGCAACCGCGCCGTCCGGCGCGTGGCGAGCACACTGGGCACCCTGTTCGGGGTGGCCGTGTTCGTGTTCGTCATGCTCCGGGCGATCCCCGGCAACCAGATCACGGCAGGGCTCGGCACCGAGGCCGCGGCGCTCACCCCGGCGCAGAAGCAGGCGCTCGAACAGTACTACGGCCTCGACCAGCCGCTGGTCACGCAGTTCTTCGCCTGGCTCGGCAACATGGTCACCGGGAACTTCGGCTACTCGGCGCGCTCCCAGCAGAGCGTGCTCGACCTGACCCTGCACGCGCTGCCGGTGACGTTCGAGCTGGCGGTGTTCTCGATCGTGCTGGCCCTGCTGATCGGGGTGCCGCTCGGCATGCTCTCGGCGTCGAGGGCCAACGCGCCCAGGGACGCCTTCGGCCAGGTCGTGAGCCTGGCCGGGCTGTCGATCCCCGCGTTCCTGCTGGCCACCACGCTGCTGTCGATCTTCGCGGCGTCGTTCGGGTTCAACCCCAACGGGCAGGGCTTCGCCACGCTCGTCGAGGACCCGCTGCTCAACCTGCAGCAGATGTTCCTGCCCGCGCTCGTCCTCGGCTTCGGCATCGCGGCGCCGATCCTGCGCACCACCCGCACGGCGGTGCTCGAGGTGCGCTCGCACGACTTCGTGCGCACCGCCCGCGCCAAGGGCGTGCCGGAGCGGCGGCTGCAGGTCAGGCACGTGCTCGGCAACGCGCTCGTGCCCATCGTGACCATGACGGGCCTGCAGTTCGGCTACCTGCTCGGCGGCGCGGTGGTGGTCGAGCAGATCTTCTCCGTGCCGGGCATCGGCAGGCAGGTGCTGCTGGGCATCCAGCAGAAGGAGTACGCGGTCGTGCAGAGCACCGTGCTCGTGATCGCGCTGGCGTTCGTCGTCGTCAACCTGCTGACCGACGCCCTCTACCGGATCATCGACCCCCGGGTGAGGGCGTCATGACCGCGCTGCTGCGGCGCAGCCCCGCCGGGCTCGCGGGCGTCGCCATCCTCGTGCTGCTGGCCGCCGTGGCGGTGCTGTCGTACGCCGGGCTGCTGCCGTACGACCCGATCGCCCAGCACCCGCCCTCGCGCTTCCGCGCGCCGTCGGGCGAGCACCTGTTCGGCACCGACCAGTTCGGCAGGGACGTCTTCTCCCGCGTGGCGGCCGGCGTGGGCAACTCCGCGTTCGTCGCGGTCGTGGCGGTGGCGTTCGCGACCGTGGTGGGCACGCTGGGCGGGCTCGTGTCCGGCTTCTACAGGGGCGTCGCCGACGGCGCGATCGGCGGCGTCACGAACGTGTTGTTCGCGTTCCCGCCGCTGCTGCTGGCGCTGTCGCTGGCCTCGGTGCTGGACCGCAACCGGTTCACCATCGCCGTGGCCATCGCCATCGTGTACGTGCCCATCTTCATCCGCGTCACCCGCGGCCCCGTGTTGTCGCTGAGGGAGATCGAGTACGTCAAGGCGGCCGTCTCGACCGGCCTGAGCCGCTGGCAGATCATGCTGCGCCACGTGCTGCCCAACATCACCTCGATCGTCGTCGTCCAGGTCGCGCTCTCCCTGTCGTGGGCCGTGCTCACCGAGGCGTCGCTGAGCTTCCTCGGCCTGGGCACGCCGCCGCCGGCGCCGTCGCTCGGGTCCATGATCTACGAGGCGCGCAGCCTGGTGTTCATCGCTCCCTGGACCCTGATCGCGCCGGGCGCGGTCGTGGTCCTGCTCGTGGTGGGGCTGAACCTGCTCGGCGACGGCCTGCGTGACACTCTCGACCCGCGAAACCGAGGCAAGCGGTGAACTTCTCACACCTGACGACGGAAACGGCCGACCCCCGGTTCGCCGGCATCGACACGATGAGCGTGGGCGAACTGGCCGCGACCATGAACGCGGCCGACGCCGCCGTCCCCGCAGCGGTCGCCGGGGCGCTGCCGCAGATCACGGAGGCGATCGAGGCCACCTCCGAACGGGTGCGGGCGGGTGGCCGGCTCGTGTACGTCGGCGCGGGCACCCCCGGGCGGCTCGGCGTGCTGGACGCGTCCGAGTGCCCGCCCACGTTCGGCACGCCGCCCGAGCAGGTCTTCGCGATCATCGCCGGCGGTGAGAGCGCGATCGTGTCGCCCCGCGAAGGGGCCGAGGACGACGAGAGGGCCGGGGCGGCGGCCGTCGACGCGGCCGGCGTCGGGCCGCTCGACACCGTGGTGGGCATCGCGTCCAGCGGGCGCACCCCGTACGTGCTGGCCGCCGTGCGGCGGGCCCGCGAACTCGGCGCGCTGACCGTGGGGCTGTCGTGCAACGCGGGCACGCCCCTGAGCGCGGCCGCCGCCCACGCCGTCGAGGTGCTCGTCGGGCCCGAGGTGGTCAGCGGGTCGACCAGGCTCAAGGCGGGCACGGCGCAGAAGCTCGTGCTCAACATGTTCTCGACGATCGTCATGGTGCGGCTCGGCAAGACGTACGGCAACCTGATGGTCGACGTGAAGGCGACCAACGGCAAGCTGCGTGAGCGGGCCGTGCGCATCGTGCGCGCGATCACGGGCGCCGGGCGTGAGGAGGCGCTGGCCGTGCTGGACGCCAACGGCTTCAATGTGAAACAGGCGGTCGTCGCCGCCCGCTTCGGCCTGGCACCGTGCGACGCGGCGGCCCGGCTGGCCGGAGCCGGCGGCAGGCTGCGCGAGGCGCTGGAGGAGCGGGCATGAAGGTTCTCGGGATGATCTCCGGCACGTCTCACGACGGGATCGACGTGGCCGTGGTCGACTTCGCCCTGGCGGACGGCGTGCTCCGCGGCCGGGTCGGGCACACGGCGAGCACGCCGTACCCGGAGGAGCTGCGCGCCCGGCTGATCGCGGCGCTGCCGCCCGCGCCCACCACCCTGGCCGAGATGTGCGAGCTCGACACCCATATCGGGCAGTGCTTCGCCGAGGCCGCCGCCGCGGCGATCGCCGAGGGCGGCCCCGCCGACCTGATCGTGTCGCACGGGCAGACCGTCTTCCACTGGGTCGAGAGGACGCACGCGCGCGGCACGCTGCAGATCGGCCAGCCGGCCTGGATCGCCGAGCGCACGGGCACACCCGTGCTGTCCGACGTGCGCGTCAGGGACATCACCGCCGGCGGGCACGGCGCCCCGCTCGTGTCGGTGCTGGACGGGCTGCTGCTCGGCGCGTACGAAGGCGGCGCGGGCGCGCTCAACCTCGGCGGCATCGCCAACATGACCGTGGTACGCGGGAACGAGCTGTACGCCTACGACATCGGCCCGGCCAACGCGCTCATCGACGCCGTGGTGACGGGCCGGGCGCTGAACGCCCGCGGCTTCGACGAGGACGGCCGGATCGCGGCCTCGGGGCGGGTGTCGCCGCCGCTGCTGGAGGCGCTGCTCGACGAGCCTTACTACCGGCTGGCACCGCCCAAGAGCACCGGCAAGGAGCTGTTCCACCCCGGCTACGTCGACGAGGCGCTGGCCAGGGCGGGCGGCGAGGTGGGCGACGCCGACCTGGTCGCCACGCTCACCGAGCTGACCGTGCGCACGGTCGCCGGCGACGTGCGGAAGGCCGGGGTGCGCACGCTGGTCGTCTCCGGCGGTGGCTGCCGCAACCCGGTGATCATGGACGGGCTGCGTTCGGCGCTGCCCGCCGTGGACGTACGCCCCTCCGACGACCTCGGCGCGCCCGCCGACGACAAGGAGGCCATCGCGTTCGCCCTCATCGGCTGGCTGAGCGCGCACGGACTGCCGGGCACCGTGCCCGGCGGGACCGGCGCGCGGGCCGCCCGCGTCCTCGGCACGTTGACTCCGGGCGCGGGCCCGCTCGTGCTGCCCGCGCCGCTCGCGGGAGCGCCCACGTCGCTGGTGCTGACGCGATGAAGGCCCCGCCCGGCATGGTCAAGGCCGCGCGCACGCCCTGGTTCGACCTGACCGAGTGCACCGGCCACCGCACCGTGCGCTGGATCGACGGCGAGCGCGAGGGCGTCGCGGCGATGACCCTGGACACCTACCACGACCTCGCCTCCGTCACCAAGGTCGTGGCGACGACGACGGCGCTCATCCGCCTGGTGTCCGATCGGCTCGTGGACCTCGACGCGCCGCTCAGCGCGTACCTGCCGCGGTCGTACGAGGCGATCACCGTACGCGACCTGCTGCTGCACCGGGGCGGCCTGTGGGAGTGGTGGCCGCTCTACATCCAGCCGCAGCTGCCGCCCCCGCGCTACCGGCCCGGCCGCGCACGGCACTACTCCGACCTCGGCTTCGTCCTGCTCGGCCGGATCATCTCCGCCGTCACGGGGCTGCGCCTGGAACGGGCCGTGGCCGAGCTGGTCACCAGGCCGCTCGGTCTCACCAAGACCACGTACGCCCGCCCGGCCGGCGCCGAGGCCGCCATGAGCGCCCTGGACGACCGGGTCGAGATGCGCATGCTGGACACGGGCGAGCCGTACCCCGTGCCGTACCGCAGCGGCGACTTCGCCCGCTGGCGCCGCGAGCCCGTGCTCGGGCAGGTCGCCGACGGCAACGCCTACCACGCCTTCGACGGGGTCTCCGGGCACGCCGGGCTCTTCTCGACCGTGCCCGACCTGCTGAGGTACGCCACCGCGATGTCCCGCTACGAGGAGCACGACCGGCTGTGGCGGCCCGAGGCGGCCCGGGAGTTCTTCGCCGCCGGACCCGACCCGGCCCAGGCCCTGGGCTTTCGCAGGTACGACCTGGCGCTCGCCGGCGAGACGGTCACCGTGCTCGGCCATCCCGGCTACGTGGGCTGCGCCGTCGGCTTCGTACCGGGCCGCGACATCGCCCTCGTGCTGGCGAGCAACCGTCTGCTCGTCGAGGGCACGCCGGCGCCGACCGAGGCGCTATGGGCCGACCTGCTGCAGGCCACCACCGAACGATCGAGGACCGTATGAGCCCGCTCCTGGAGATCCGCGACCTCTCGGTCGCCTTCCGCACCCGGCGGCAGGACGTCACCGTCGTCAAGAACGTCTCGATGGAGATCCTGCCCGGCCAGACCGTGGCGGTCGTCGGCGAGTCGGGCTCGGGCAAGTCCACCACGGCGGCCGCGGTCAACAGGCTGCTGCCCGGCAACGGTCGCATCACCGGCGGCCAGGTGCTCTTCGAGGGCCGTGACCTGGCCACGGCGAGCGAGCGCGAGATGACGGCGATCCGCGGGGCGGGCATCGGCCTGGTCCCGCAGGACCCGATGTCGAACCTCAACCCGCTCATGCGCATCGGCGACCAGATCGCCGAGGCCCTGGAGGTGCACGGCGTCGCCACGGGAAAGGCGGCCCGCGCCCGTGTGGTCGAGCTGCTGGACATGGCCGGCATCACCGACCCGGAGCGGCGGATCGGGCAGTATCCGCACGAGTTCTCCGGCGGCATGCGGCAGCGCGCGCTGATCGCCATGGGGCTGGCCTGCCGGCCCAGGCTGCTCATCGCCGACGAACCGACCTCCGCGCTCGACGTCACCGTACAGCGGCGCATCCTCGACCAGCTCGCGCGGCTCACCGCCGACATGGGCACGGCGGTCTTCCTCATCACCCACGACCTGGCGCTGGCCGCCGAGCGGGCCGACGTGGTGGCCGTCATGTACCAGGGCGAGATCGTCGAGACCGGGCCCGCCGCCGCCATCCTCGCCGAGCCCGGTCACGAGTACACCAGGCGCCTGCTGAAGGCGGTGCCGAGCCTGTCGTCGGTGCGCCTGCTCGAACCGCCGCGCGCCTCCGACGACCTGGTCGTCGTCGAGGACCTGCGCAAGGTCTACCCGCTCAGGGGCACCGGCGAGCAGATCACCGCGGTCGACGCGGTCTCCTTCACCATCCCTCGAGGCAGCACCGTCTCCATCGTGGGGGAGTCCGGCTCGGGCAAGTCGACCACCGCCAACCTGCTGCTCGGCCTCGACGACCTCACCTCGGGCCGCATCCGCTTCGACGGCACGGACGTGACCGCGCTGGGCGGGCGGGAGCTGTTCGCCTTCCGCAGGCGGGTCCAACCGGTCTTCCAGAACCCGTACGCCTCACTCGACCCCCGCTACACCGTCGGCAAGTCGGTCGCCGAGCCGCTGCGCGTGCACCGCGTCGGCACGGCGGCCGAACGCAGGAGGACGGCGGCCGAACTGCTGGAGAAGGTGTCGCTGCCGGCGTCGACGGCCGGGCGGCTGCCCCATGAGCTGTCCGGGGGCCAGCGCCAGCGGGTGGCCATCGCCAGGGCCCTCGCCCTCGCGCCGGAGCTGGTCGTGCTCGACGAGGCCGTCTCCGCGCTCGACGTGCTCGTTCAGGCGCAGATCCTGGAACTGCTCGCCGGCCTGCAGCGGGAGCTGGGGCTGAGCTACCTGTTCATCAGCCACGACCTGGCAGTCGTACGGATGATCTCGCACGCCGTGCACGTCATGCGTGAGGGACGGATCGTGGAAAGCGGCACCGCCGAGGAGATCTTCGACCATCCGTCGGACGACTACACCCGCGAACTGCTCGCCGCGATCCCGGGCACCCTCGCCTGAACCACAGCGGAAACGTGAAGATCCTCCCGGCGCCGGCTTCGACCTGCACGGCCGGTGCCTGCGCGTCCTGTTCTGCGCCGACCTGTGGTACTCGGCGAGCCTGGCGGGGCACGACGGGCTCGACGCGGTCCTGGTGCCCGCCTTCTCCGCACGGCCCGCGTTTTCCGCTGGGGCCTTCGCGGCTTCGGCACACCGGTGCCGCCGGAAGCCGCGAGGCAGGCGCCACGCCGGAAAGAACGACGAAAATCGGCGGAAGCCGGGAGCTCATGGCTCGAGTCCGTCGATCGATGTGTTTGTCTCGCGTTACCTGGGAAACGGCAGGCAACCGTCACCCCCGCGGCAGACCACTGTGGTCACGTTGTGTGATTTGCTCATGACACAAAGTTGGCGGGGTGATGGCTAGAGTATGCCGTTCAGGAGAGGAACCCATGAATTTGATCACCCGTGCCGAGTGGCACGCCAAGAAGCCGACGAGCGAGTACACCCGCCTGGAGTCGACCAAGGGGGTGAAGATCCACTACACCGGCGGTAAGGTGCCGGCCGACCTGGCCGAGTCCGCCAACCATGACAAGTGCGGCGATCTGGTGAGAGACATCCAGAAGATGCACATGTCGGGCGGCCGTGGCGAGACCTACATCGACATCGGCTACAGCATGGTGTGCTGCCCCCACCGCTACACGTTCATGGGCCGCGGCCCGCACGCGCTGCCCGCCGCCAACGGCGCGGGCCTCAACTCCGGCCACTACGCGGTGCTCGCGCTGGTCGGCAGCTCGGGGCTGACCGAGCCCAACGACGACCTGCTCCACGCCCTCGTCGACGCCATCGAACACCTGCGCGAGCACGGCGACGCCGGCAACGAGGTCAAGGGCCACCGTGACGGCTTCGCCACCTCGTGCCCCGGCGACCCGCTCTACGACTGGGTACGCCGGGGCGCCGAGCGGCCCTGAACTCGGCCCTGTATTCGGCCCTGTATTCGGCCCTGTGTTCGACTCCGGGCAGGCGACCTCCGCTCAGGTCAGGCAGCCGACGTGGGCGAGCGCCTGCTTCAGCAGCACGCCCTGCCCGCCGGGCATTTCCTGCTGCACCATCGGCGACGCCGCCTCCTCCGGGGTGAACCACACCAGGTCGAGGGCGTCCTGCCGGGGCCGGCAGTCCCCCGCCACGGGCACGATGTAGGCCAGCGACACCGCGTGCTGGCGCGGGTCGTGGTAGGGGGTGACGCCGGGCGTGGGGAAATACTCCGCGACCGTGAACGGCTGCGGCGAGGCCGGGATCCTCGGCAGCGCCACGGGGCCGAGGTCCTTCTCCAGGTGGCGCATGAGCGCGTCACGGATGCGCTCGTGGAGCAGCACCCGCCCCGAAACCAGTGCCCTGCTGACGGTCCCGTCCCCGGCTATGCGCAGCAGCAGGCCGACGTGAGTCACCACGCCGGCGTCGTCGACGCGCACAGGCACGGCGTCGATGTAGAGGACGGGCAGCTGGCCGCGCACCGACTCCAGTTCTTCGGGAGCGAGCCATCCAGGCGTGGTTTCGGTCTTTTCGGTCATCTGCTGATCGTACGTCGCCCTCCGGCGGCAGGCAGCCGGACCCCGGCCAAGACCTGCGGCCGGCATCCGCCTCACACGCGGCCGCGTACCGGCCCGCCCCCGTCATGCCCGAACGCGGCAGGGCGGGCCGGAAACGACCTGCTCACCAGCCAGGACGCCGTACACACCATCAGGACGACGCCCATGAACGGCAGGTATTCGACGACTTTCCGCTTCATCCGCAGCTCACGCTCCGCTCTCCATGCCGCGCTCCGCACACCTGATGTTCCCCGGACCGACTCGTGCCCTGCCCGGCGAGGACGGAAACCGGAAAACGCAGGTCAGGACGGTTCAGAAGACGCGGGCCGCGGCCTCGTCCCAGAGCCGGGCATCGCCCGACGGCTCGTAGCGGCGCAGCGGCTGGGAGGAGGCGACCAGCGAGCGCATCTCCTCCAGACCGGGCACCAGCCCGGCCGCGCGCGCCTGCACCAGGACGTTGCCGAGCGTGGTCGCCTCCGCCGGGCCCGCCACCACCGGCAGCCCGCAGGCGTCGGCGGTGAGCCGGCACAACAACTCGTTGTACGACCCGCCGCCCACCAGGTGCACGACCTCGACGTCGCGCCCCGACAGCTCCATCGCCTGGCGCACGGCCCGCCGGTGCCCGAGCGCCAGGCTCTCCAGCACGCAGCGCGTGTAGGCGGCGGGCGAGGCGGGAGGCCGCTGGCCCCTGCGGCGGCACTCGGCCGCGATCCTGGCCGGCATGTCGCCCGGCGGCAGGAACACCGGCTCGTCGGGGTTGACCACGGCGGCGAACGGCCGCTCGGCCGCCGCGGCCTTGAGCAGCTCGCCCAGGTCGGAGCCGGGCCAGGCGCGCATGCACTCCTGGAGCAGCCACAGGCCCATGACGTTGCGCAGGTAGCGGACGGTGCCGTCGATGCCGGCCTCGTTGGTGAAGTTCGCGGCCCGGCTCTGCGGCGTGAGCACGGGGCCGGGCAGCTCCACGCCGGCCAGCGACCACGTGCCGCACGAGATGTAGGCGAAGGCCGGCCCCGACGCGGGCACCGCCGCGACCGCCGAGGCCGTGTCGTGCGAGCCCACCGCCCTCACGGGGGCCGACCAGCCGATCTCCCCGGCCACGTCGCGCCGCAGCCCGCCGATCGGCTCGCCGGGCTGCCGCAGCGGCGGGAAGAGGCGGGCGGGCAGCCCGAGCCGCTCGATCAGGGGCCATGCCCACGACCTGGTGCGCACGTCGAGCAGCCCCGTCGTCGAGGCGTTGGTGACCTCCGCGCCCAGCTCGCCGGTGAGCCAGTAGCCGATCAGGTCGGGGATCAGCACCATCGTCGCGGCGCCGTCGAGCCGGTCCGCCAGCAACTGGTAGAGGGTGTTGAACGGCAGCACCTGCAGGCCCGACACGTCGTACAGTGCCTCGGCGCCCACCAGGGCGGCCACCCGCTCGGGCACGCCCCGCGTGCGGTCGTCGCGGTAGTGCACCGGGTTGCCGATCAGCCCGCCCGATTCGTCGAGCAGCCCGTAGTCGACCGCCCACGAGTCCACGCCGACGGAGGAGACGGGTCCGGCGGCGCGCAGTCCCGCCAGGATCTCCCGGTAGATGCCGAGGATGTCCCAGTGGAGCCGGTCCGCCACGCGCACCGGGCCGTTGGCGAACCGGTGCGCCTCGGTCAGGCTCAGCCCGTCGGACAGGTCGGCCAGCATCACCCGGCCGCTGGAGGCGCCCAGGTCGACGGCGGCGAAACGGTGGCTCACTGCGTGGACTCCCTGGCGACGAGCTCGGGCTGGAACATGATGTGCTGGTGCGCGTGCGTCTCCGGGTTGTCGCACTCGTCGAGCAGCAGCTCGGTGGCGATACGGCCGAGCTGGTAGGTCGGCTGGCGCATCGAGCTGAGCGAGACGGTCGAGGCGGCGGCGAAGTCGATGTCGTCGTAGCCGATGAGCGCGACGTCCTCGGGCACCCGCACCCCGCTCCGCAGCAGGGCCCGCAGCACGCCGAGGGCCAGCAGGTCGTTGGCGCAGAAGACGGACTCGGGCAGGCCGCTCGCGATCAGGTCGGCGGCCGCCTTCTCGCCCGCGCGGGCGGTCATCGTCATCGACTCGATCACCCGCAGGCCGGCGGGGTCGAGCCCGGCGGCGCGCATCGCGGCCCTCGCACCCTCCTGGCGTTCCACGCACTGCCGGATGGTCAGCGGGCCGGTCACGTAGGCGACGCTGGCCGCGCCCTGGGCCAGCAGGTGGGCGACCGCGGCCCGGCCGCCGCCGACGTCGTCCACGGCCACCGCGCACTGGTCCGGCCGGTGCGCGGGGTGGTCGACGAGCACCACGCTGATGCCGTGTTCGCGCAGCCGGTCGAGCCGCGCGGGGTCCTCGCCCGACGGGGTGATCAGGACGCCGCGTACGCGATGCTCGGCCAGCACCCGCAGGTTGCGGTCCTCCTTGTCCTGCGAGCCGGCCGAGTTGCCGAGGATCACGGCGTAGCCCAGCTCGCTGGCGACGTCCTCGACCCCGGCGGCGACCTCGGTGAAGAAAGGGTTGCCGATGTCGATCACGCTCAGGCCGATCGTCCTGCTGTGCCCGGCGCGCAGCGTCGAGGCGGAGCCGTGGCGGACGAACCCGAGCTCGCTGATGGCCGCCTCCACCCGCTCCCTGGTGGCGGGCGCGACTTTTCCTGGCCGGTTCAGTACGTTGGAGACCGTGCCGGGGGAGACGCCGGCGTGCGCGGCGACGTCCTTGATGCTGACCATGGCCATGGGCCCTCATTAAAACGTACTAACGATTCTCACGCCAGCTCGCGACGCCGGTTGCCACGGCGATCCGCGTTGACACTGCCGTCCAGGGAACCCTAACCTCCCGCGCAGGAAGTAAAACGTTCTATTAGAGGTGCGCCTGTGAGCCGGGCCGGCCACCGACGCGCAGACGACATCCTGCAGGTGCCTGCCCGGCGACCCAGGGCTTGTGCCGTACGCCGCGGAACGTTTTAATCCCTCCGTGAACCTGGCGTCACCAGCTGTGAGCGCTAACAGCAACTCGAAAGGCAGGCTTCATGCCGGATGTCATCGCTTACGGCGGGGACTGGAATCCCGAGCAGTGGCCCGAGGAGACCTGGGAGCAGGACCTCGCGCTGATGCGCGAGGCCGGCGTCAACCGGGTCAGCGTGGGCGTCTTCTCCTGGTCGCTGCTGGAGCCCGTCGAAGGCGTGTTCGACTTCGCCTGGTTCGACCGTGTCATGGACCTGCTGGCCGCCAACGGGATCGCGGCCAACCTGGCCACGCCGACCGCCTCCCCTCCGCCCTGGTTCGGCGACGCCTATCCCGAGGCGCTGCCGGTGGACTCCGCCGGCCGGCGGCTGCACCACGGCAGCAGGCAGGGCTTCTGCCCCAGCTCGCCGATCTACCGCGAGAAGGCGCTGCGCATCACGGAGCAGGTGGCCACCCGCTACCGCGACCATCCGGCCCTGGCCCTGTGGCACGTGCACAACGAGTACGGATGCCACAACGCCCGCTGCTACTGCGACACCTCGGCCGCCGCGTTCCGTGCCTGGCTGCGCTCCCACTACGCCTCACTGGAGGCGCTCAACGACGCCTGGGGCACCGCGTTCTGGTCCCAGCACTACAGCGAGTGGGCGCAGATCCTGCCGCCGCGTGACACCCCGAGCCTCCCCAACCCCGGACAGCAGCTCGACTTCCGCAGGTTCAGCTCCGACGCGCTCGTCGAGCTCTACATCGCCGAACGCGACCTGCTGCGGGAGCTGAGCCCGGGCGTGCGCGCGACCACCAACCTCATGGCGGGCGCCCACTGGGACATGGACTGCTGGGCCTTCGCCGCCGAGCTCGACGTCGTCTCCACCGACCACTACCTGATCGGCGCCCGCGAGGAACCCCACATCGACCTGGCCTTCGCCGCCGACTACGCGCGCTCGCTCAACGGCGGCCGCCCCTGGCTGCTGATGGAGCACTCGACCAGCGCGGTCAACTGGCAGCCGCGCAACCGCGCCAAGGCCCCCGGCGAGCTGCGCCGCAACTCGCTGGCCCACCTGGCCAGGGGCGCCGACGGGATCATGTTCTTCCAGTGGCGGGCCTCGCGCGCCGGCGCCGAGAAGTGGCACTCGGCGATGCTCCCGCACGCCGGCGTCGACACCAAGGTCTGGCGCGAGGTGAGCGCGCTCGGGGCCGAACTCGCCGGGCTCGCCGAGGTGGCGGGCAGCAGGGTCAAGGCCGACGCCGCCATCCTGATCGACCACTCCAGCGTGTGGGCGCAGGACCATCCCGCCCAGCCCTCGTCCGAGCTCGACCCGGTGGAGGAGGCCAAGCGCTGGCACGCCGCGTTGTGGCGGGCCGGACTCACCTGCGACCTGGCGCACCCCGAGGGCGACCTGACGGGCTACCGCCTGGTCCTGGTCCCCGCGCTCTACCTGGTGAGCGACTCGGGGGCGGCCAACCTGGAAGGGTTCGTACGGGCGGGCGGCGTGACGCTCGTCGGCCCGTACAGCGGGATCGTCGACGAGCACGACAGGGTGCGCCTCGGCGGCTACCCGGGGGCGTGGCGAGACCTGCTGGGCGTCACCGTCGAGGAGTTCTTCCCTCTGGACGGCCCGATCTCGCTGGCCTCGGGCGGGTCGGGCGGCGTGTGGAGCGAGCTCGCGCACGCCACCGGCGCGAAGGTGCTCGACACGTACGCCACCGGAGAGCCCGCCTGGACCCGCAACGTGTGGGGCGAGGGCGCCGCCCACTACCTGACCACGAGACTCGACGACGGCGCGCTGGCCGAGGTGATCGCCGCGGTCTGCGCCGAGGCCGAGGTCAGGCCGCCCGCGACGTGCCCGCCGGGGGTCGAGGTCGTGCGGCGCTCCCACCCCGGGGGCCGCTCCCACCTGTTCGCGATCAACCACACGGCCGAGGACGCCGTCGTGACCACGGCGTCGGGCGAATCCGTCACCGTGGCGGCCGGTGACGTCCGCGTGGTCACCGGCTGAGTCGCGCCGTGCGGTCCCGGCGTCCCACCTGCGCCGGGACAGCGGGAGGGCCGGGTGCGCATTGACAGCGGGCAGCTGGAAATCATAGTTTCCTGGCGAAACATTAAAACGTTTTGAGGGGAGTGCCGGTGCAACGCGTCTGCTTCCTGCTGAAAGTCCGCCCCGAGCGGCTGGCGGAATATCGCGAGCGCCACCGCGAGGTCTGGCCGGAGATGCGAGAGGCGCTGTCGCGCACCGGCTGGCACAACTACTCGCTCTTCCTCAGGGACGACGGCCTGCTCGTGGGCTATCTGGAGACCGAGGACTTCGAGGCCGCCCAGAAGGCCATGGCCGAGACCGAGGTCAACGCCCGCTGGCAGGCGGAGATGGCGCCGTTCTTCGAGGACCTCGACGGCCGCCCCGACGAGGGCATGAAACCGCTGACCGAAGTCTTCCACCTGGACTGATCGGGGAGTAATGACTGACATCAAGGCCGTGCTGCGGGCGCAGCACATCGAGACACCCTCCTGGGCGTACGGCAACAGCGGCACCAGGTTCAAGGTGTTCGCCCAGAAGGGGGTGCCGCGCGACCCGTACGAGAAGCTCGCCGACGCCGCCCAGGTGCACGCCCACACCGGCATCGCCCCCACGGTCGCCCTGCACATCCCGTGGGACAGGGTGGACGACTACGCCGACCTCGCCCGGCACGCCCGCGAACTGGGCGTCGGCATCGGAGCCATCAACTCCAACGTCTTCCAGGACGACGACTACATGCTCGGCAGCGTCACCCACCCGTCGGCGCGGGTGCGCCGCAAGGCCACCGACCACCTGCTCGAGTGCGTCGACATCATGGACGCCACCGGTTCCGGCACCCTCAAGCTGTGGTTCTCCGACGGCCTCAACTACCCGGGCCAGGACGACCTCAGGGCCCGCCAGGGCCGCCTGGCCGAGGCGCTGGCCGAGGTCTACGGGCGGCTCGGCGACGGCCAGCGGTTCCTGCTGGAGTACAAACTGTTCGAGCCGGCCTTCTACGCCACCGACGTGCCCGACTGGGGCACCGCGTACGCCCACTGCGTCAGGCTCGGCCCCAAGGCGCAGGTGGTCGTGGACACCGGCCATCACGCGCCGGGCGTCAACATCGAGTTCATCGTGGCGTTCCTGCTGCGCGAGGGCAAGCTCGGCGGCTTCGACTTCAACTCCCGCTTCTACGCCGACGACGACCTCATGGTGGGCGCCGCCGACCCGTTCCAGCTGTTCCGCATCATGTACGAGGTCGTCGGCGGCGGCGGGCTCGACCCCGAGGCGGGCGTGGCGTTCATGCTCGACCAGTGCCACAACATCGAGCCCAAGATCCCGGGCCAGATCCGCTCGGTCATGAACGTGCAGGAGGCCACCGCCAAGGCGCTGCTGGTGGACCGCGACGCGCTGTCGGCGGCGCAGGCCGAGGGCGACGTGCTGGGCGCCAACGCCGTGTTCATGGACGCCTACAACACGGACGTGCGCCCGCTGCTGGCACAGTTGAGGGAGGAGATGGGCCTCGCGCCCGACCCGATGGCCGCGTACGCCGGGTCCGGATACTTCGAGAAGATCGCCGCCGAGCGCGTCGGCGGTCAGCAGGCCGGCTGGGGGGCCTGAACCACCATGTCCAACGTCATCAACGAGTTGCTGGAACGATCGCACCGCCTGGGCGCCGACCCGCGCAACACCAACTTCGCGGGCGGCAACACCTCGGCCAAGGGCGCCGCGCCCGACCCGGTCACGGGCGAGGAGGTCGAGCTGCTCTGGGTCAAGGGCTCCGGCGGGGACCTGGGCACGCTCGAGGAGTCCGGCCTCGCCGTGCTCCGTCTCGACCGGCTGCGCGCTCTCAAGGACGTCTTCCCGGGCGTCGAGCGCGAGGACGAGATGGTGGCGGCGTTCGACTACTGCCTGCACGGCAGGGGCGGGGCGGCGCCGTCGATCGACACCGCCATGCACGGTCTAGTCGAGGCCGCCCACGTCGACCACCTTCACCCCGACGCGGGCATCGCGCTGGCCACCGCCGCCGACGGCGAGGAGCTGACCCGGCGCGTGTTCGGCGACCGGGTGGTGTGGGTGCCGTGGCGGCGGCCGGGCTTCCGGCTGGGCCTGGACATCGCCGCCATCAATGAGGCGAACCCGCAGGCCATCGGGTGCGTCCTCGGCGGCCACGGCATCACCGCGTGGGGCTCGACGTCCGGGGAGTGCGAGGCCCGCTCGCTGGAGATCATCAGGACCGCCGAGGCGTACCTGGCCGAGCACGGCCGCGAGGATCCGTTCGGCCCGGTGATCCACCGGACGCTGCCGGAGGAGGAGCGGCACGCCCGCGCCGCCGCGCTGTTCCCGGTGATCCGTGGCCTGGCCGCCACCGACATGCGCGTCGTCGGCCACTACACCGACACGCCCGAGGTGCTCGACTTCGTCTCCCGGGCCGAGCACCCGAGGCTGGCGGCGCTGGGCACGTCCTGCCCCGACCACTTCCTGCGCACCAAGGTCGCGCCGCTCGTGCTCGACCTGCCTCCGGACGCGCCGCTGGAGCACGCCGCCGAGCGGCTGCGCGAACTGCACGCCGCCTACCGCGACGACTACACCGCCTACTACCGGCGCCACGCCACCCCGGCCTCGCCGCCCATGCGCGGCGCGGACCCGGCGATCGTGCTGGTGCCGGGCGTCGGCATGTTCTCGTTCGGCAAGGACAAGCAGACCGCCCGCGTGGCCGGCGAGTTCTACGTCAACGCCATCAACGTCATGCGCGGTGCCGAGTCCGTCTCCACCTACGCCCCCATCCCCGAGTCGGAGAAGTTCCGCATCGAGTACTGGGAGCTCGAGGAGGCCAAGCTCCGCCGCATGCCCAGGCCGAAGCCGCTGGCCACGCGGGTCGCGCTGGTCACCGGCGGCGGCTCCGGCATCGGCGCGGCCACCGCGCGCAGGCTCGCCGCCGAGGGCGCGTGCGTGATCGTCGCCGACCGCGACGTGGCCGCCGCCGAGAAGGTGGCCGCCGAGCTGGGCGCGGGAGCACACCGCGAGCCGGACGTCGCCGTGGCGGTCGCGGTCGACGTCACGTCGGAGGAGCAGGTCGCCGCGGCGGTGCGCGCGGGCGTGCTCGCCTTCGGCGGCGTGGACCTGGTGGTCAACAACGCCGGGCTGTCGTTGTCGCGCTCGTTGCTGGAGACCTCGCTGGCCGACTGGGACCTGCAGCACGACGTCATGGCGCGCGGCTCGTTCCTGGTCTCGCGCGAGACCGCCAAGGTCATGATCGACCAGGCCATGGGCGGCGACCTCGTCTACATCTCCTCCAAGAACGCCGTCTTCGCCGGCCCGAACAACGTCGCCTACGGCGCGGCCAAGGCCGACCAGGCGCACCAGGTGCGGCTGCTGGCGGCCGAGCTGGGCGGGCACGGCATCCGCGTCAACGGCATCAACCCCGACGGCGTGGTACGCGGCTCCGGCATCTTCGCCTCCGGCTGGGGCGCCAACCGCGCGGCCGTCTACGGGGTGGAGGAGGAGAAGCTGGGCGAGTTCTACGCCCAGCGCACCCTGCTCAAGCGGGAGGTGCTGCCCGAGCACGTGGCCGCCGCGGTCTTCGTGCTCACCGCGGGCGACCTCACCCACACGACGGGGCTGCACGTCCCGGTCGACGCGGGCGTGGCCGCCGCCTTCCTGCGCTGACCCGGACCGGGCGGGCTCTCGCGCCGGCCCGGTCCGGTACGTCCCCTCCTGAGAATCTGGGATACCCAGGATTAACATCGCGGCCGCCGGGTCATAGGTGAAGGCATGCAAGGAGCCGCCCGGCATCCCTCATGCCGGCAGCCGCGTGCCGGGTCAGCCCTGCCCGGGCAGGCCCGTGCCGTCGCCGCCAGGCCGGCCCTCGAGAAGGCAGGACGGCGCGCTCCCGCCCTGATCACCCACCGGGTCCGCCTGCGCGGGCCCGGTTTCCGCGCGCCCTCACCCGGCCACGTCACGGCCATCGCGGGGCGGTAGCGCTGCACGCGTCACCGGAGGCCCGCCGGGCCTCACGACGCGGTCGCGGGGCTCACAGCGGCTTGCATATTCATCCTCGCCGGTGCATCATTTTCACAAGCAAGGTCATGAGGTTCGATGCATGAATATGCAGGAGGCGGCGGGATGAGAGCGGCGATCGCGGGGGCCAGCGGCTACGCGGGCGGGGAACTGCTCCGCCTCCTGCTCGGCCATCCAGAGTTCGAGATCGGGGCGCTCACCGCGGCGTCCAGCGCGGGCAGCCGCCTCGGCGCCCACCAGCCCCACCTGCCCCAGCTGGCCGACCGCGTTCTCGACGAGACCACCGCCGGCACGCTCGCCGGGCACGACGTGGTCTTCCTCGCGCTGCCGCACGGCCACTCGGCCGCCGTCGCCGCCGCCCTCGGCGAGGAGACGCTGGTCGTCGACTGCGGCGCCGACCACCGCCTCGCCGACCCCGCCGCCTGGCAGGAGTTCTATGGCGGCCGGTACGCCGGCACCTGGCCCTACGGCCTGCCCGAGCTGCCGGGCCAGCGCGAGGTGCTCAGGCAGGCGACCAGGATCGCCGTCCCCGGCTGCTACCCGACCTCCGTGCTGCTCGCCCTGTCACCCGCGTTCGCCGCCGGGCTGGCCGGGCCGGACGTGGTCGTCGTCGCCGCCTCGGGCACCAGCGGCGCGGGCAGGTCGCTCAAGCCCCACCTGCTCGGCAGCGAGGTCATGGGTTCGGCGAGCGCCTACGCCGTCGGCGGCGCCCACCGGCACACGCCCGAGATGGAGCAGGGGCTGTCGGCCGTCGCCGGCGCTCCCGTACGCGTCTCGTTCACCCCGACGCTGGTCCCCATGAGCCGCGGCATCCTCGCCACCTGCTACGCCCCGGCCGCTCCCGGCCTCACCAAGGAGTCGCTGCGCACGGCGTACGAGAGCGCACTCAAGGGTGAGCCCTTCGTCAGGCTGCTGCCGGAGGGGGTCTGGCCCGCCACCGCGATGACCTACGGCGCCAACGCCGCCGCCCTGCAGGTGACGCTCGACGAGCGTGCGGGCCGCGTGGTCGCCGTCATCGCCATCGACAACCTCACCAAGGGCACGGCAGGGGGCGCCGTCCAGAGCGTCAACCTCGCCCTCGGCCTGCCGGAAGAGCTCGGCCTTCCCCTGACAGGAGTCGCACCTTGAGCAAGCGCAGCGAACCGACCGACGAACGCGGGAGCTCTCCGCTCCCTTCCCCGCAAGGGGCGGTGGCATGAGCGTCACGGCACCCCTAGGTTTCAGGGCCGCGGGAGTCTCCGCAGGGATCAAGCCCGGCCGCGCCCGCGATCTCGCTCTCGTCGTCAACGACGGGCCCAGCCGTGCCGCCGCGGGCGTCTTCACCGCCAACCGCGTCAAGGCGGCACCCGTGCTCTGGTCGCAGCAGGTCCTGGCGGGCGGGCGGCTGCGCGCCGTCGTGCTCAACTCCGGCGGCGCCAACGCCTGCACCGGCCCCGAGGGTTTCCAGGACACGCACGCCACCGCCGAGAAGGTGGCCGCGCTCCTGGAGGACTCCGCGGGCGAGGTCGCGGTCTGCTCGACCGGCCTCATCGGCGAGCGGCTGCCGATGGACGAGTTGCTGGCGGGCGTCGAGACCGCCGCCGCCCAGCTCGCCCGCGACGGCGGCCTGGCCGCGGCCGACGCCATCCGCACGACCGACACGGTCTCCAAGATCTCGTTCAAACGCGGCGGCGCCGACGAGGACGGCGCCTACATGGTCGGCGGGATGGCCAAGGGCGCCGGCATGCTCGCCCCCGCCCTGGCCACGATGCTCTGCGTGATCACCACCGACGCCGAGCTGACCGGCGACGAGCTCGACGTCGTGCTGCGCAGGGCCACGGCCGTCACGTTCGACAGGCTCGACACCGACGGCTGCATGTCGACCAACGACACCGTGCTCCTGATGTCCAGCGGCGCCTCCGGAGTGAGGCCCGACCTCGACGAGTTCGAGCAGAAGGTCACCGAGGTCTGCGCCGACCTCGCCAGGCAACTGCTCGTCGACGCCGAGGGCGCCTCCAAGGCCATCGCCATCGAGGTGGTCGGCGCGGCCGGCGAGGACGACGCGGTGAAAGTCGGCCGCGCGGTCGCTCGATCCACCCTGCTCAAGTGCGCCATCCACGGCGAGGACCCCAACTGGGGCCGCGTCCTGGCCGCCGTCGGCACCACCGACGCGGAGTTCGAGCCCGACCGCCTCAACGTCGCCATCAACGGCATCTGGATCTGCCGGGGCGGCGCGGTGGGCGACGACCGCGACAAGGTGGACATGAGCCCCAGGGACGTGACGATCACCATCGACCTGTCGGCGGGTCCGCACACCGCGACCGTGCACACCACCGACCTGACGGCCGCCTACGTCCACGAGAACTCGGCGTACTCCTCATGAGACGGACCACCGCGCACACCAAGGCAGAAGCGCTGATCGAAGCCCTGCCGTGGCTGACCCGCTTCCACGGCGCGACCGTCGTCATCAAGTACGGCGGCAACGCAATGACCGACGAGGCGCTCAAGTCCGGCT
Source organism: Nonomuraea sp. K271 (assembly GCF_009908215.1). Classification (NCBI taxonomy): domain Bacteria; kingdom Bacillati; phylum Actinomycetota; class Actinomycetes; order Streptosporangiales; family Streptosporangiaceae; genus Nonomuraea; species Nonomuraea sp. K271. The sequence goes on from NZ_JAAAHR010000020.1 coordinate 71,516, forward strand.
TCGCCGAGGACGTCGTCTTCCTGCGCCACGCCGGCCTGCGGCCGGTCGTCGTGCACGGCGGCGGCCCGCAGATCAGCAGCGCCCTCGACAAGCTGGGCATCGAGTCCACGTTCACCGCCGGGCTGCGGGTCACCACGCCCGAGGCCATGCAGGTCGTCAGGATGGTCTTGGTCGGCCAGGTCAACCGCGACATCGTGGGCCTGGTCAACCGGCACGGCCCGTTCGCCGTCGGCATGTCGGGCGAGGACGCCCACCTGTTCACCGCGGTGCGCAAACACGCGGTCGTCGACGGCGAGCCGGTCGACATCGGCCAGGTCGGCGAGATCATCAAGGTCGAGCCCGGCGCGGTCGGCGCGCTGCTCGACGACGGCCGCATCCCGATCGTTTCCAGCGTGGCGCGCGGAGACGACGGAGAGATCTACAACGTGAACGCCGACACCGCGGCCGCCGCGCTCGCCGTGGCCCTGCAGGCCCGCAAGCTGATCGTGCTCACCGACGTGGAGGGCCTCTATGCCCACTGGCCCGACGACACCGACGTGATCGACGAGCTGAGCGCCGACGAGCTCGCGACGATGATGCCCACGCTGTCCAGCGGCATGGTACCCAAGATGGAGGCCTGCCTGACGGCCGTGCAAGGCGGCGTGCCCCGGGCCCACGTGCTCGACGGCCGCGTGCCCCACTCGATGCTGCTGGAGATCTTCACCAACGAAGGGATCGGAACCATGGTGATGCCCTGATGAACCTGTTCCAACGGTTCGAGAAAGCCTTCATGGGCAACTACGGGGTCCCCCCTGTGGCGCTGGCCCGGGGCGAGGGCACCCGCGTGTGGGACGTCGACGGCAGGCAATATCTCGACTTCATCGGCGGCATCGCGGTCAGCTCGCTCGGCCACGGTCACCCCGCACTGGTCGAGGCCGTCTCCCGGCAGGTCGCCACGCTCGCGCACACCAGCAACCTGTTCCTGCACGAGCCGGAGGTTCTGCTCGCCGAGAGGCTCCTCGGCATGCTCGACGCCCCGGCGAAGGTCTTCTTCGCCAACTCCGGCACCGAGGCCAACGAGGCGGCGTACAAGCTGGCGCTGAAACACGGCCGGCGCGAGGGCCGCTCCTACTTCGTCGCCGCCGAGAACGGCTTCCACGGCCGTACGATCGGCGCCCTCTCCCTGACCGGCAAGAAGGCGATCCGCGACCAGTTCGGCCCGTTCCCCGTGGAGGTGCGGTTCGTCCCCTACGGCGACGCCGACGCCCTCAAGGAGGCCGTGACCGGCGACTGCATCGCGGTCTTCCTGGAGCCCACCCAGGGCGAGGCCGGCGTGGTGCCGCCGCCCGACGGCTACTTCGAGGCGGCCCGCGAGATCTGCGACTCGACCGGCGCGCTGCTGGTCGCCGACGAGATCCAGTCCGCCATCGGCCGCACCGGCCACTGGTTCGCCCACCAGGCCGACGGCGTCACCCCCGACATCCTCACCCTGGCCAAGGGCCTGGGCGGCGGCCTGCCGATCGGCGCCTGCGTAGGCTTCGGCGACGTGGGCAGGTTGTTCGACAAGGGCGACCACGGCTCGACGTTCGGCGGCAACCCGGTCTCCTGCGCCGCGGCGCTGGCCGTCCTCGACAACCTCGACCTCGGCCACGTCAGGTCGGTGGCCGCGCGGCTGCGCGAAGGGCTGGAGGCCGTCGACCACCCGCTGCTCGCCGGTGTGCGCGGGCGCGGCCTGTGGCTGGCCACGGTGCTGCGCGAGCCGCGCGCGGCCCAGGTGCAGCAGGCCGCCGCGGCGGCCGGTTTCCTGGTAAACGCGCTCCAGCCGGACGCGGTGCGCCTGGCGCCGCCGCTCGTCGTGACGGCGGACGAGGTCGACGCCCTGGTGGCGTCGTACCCGCGGATTCTCACGGAGGCGGCAGCATGACCATCCGTCACTTCCTCAGGGACGACGACCTGTCGCCCGGCGAGCAGTCGGAGGTGCTGCAACTCGCCGCCGCGATGAAGAAGGACCGTTTCGGCTACCGTCCCTTCGAGGGGCCGCGCACTGTCGCGGTGCTGTTCGACAAGCCTTCCGCCAGGACCCGCATCTCGTTCCACACCGGCATCGGCGAGCTCGGCGGCCTGCCGCTGGTCGTCGACAACGTCTCGGTGCTCATGGGCCGCGGCGAGCCCACCGCCGACCTGGCCAGGGTGCTGGACCGGCAGGTCGCCGCCATCGTCTGGCGCACCTCCCGGCAGGAGCTCATCGACGAGATGGCCGCCCACTCGCGGGTGCCGGTCGTCAACGCGCTCACCGACGCGTTCCACCCCTGCCAGATCCTCGCCGACCTGCAGACCGTCCACGAGCGGATGGGCCGCACGGCCGGGCTCACGCTGACCTACCTGGGCGACGGCGCCAACAACATGGCCCACTCCTACCTGCTCGGCGGCGCCACGGCCGGCCTGCACGTACGGATCGCCGCCCCGGCCGGCTACCAGCCCGACGCGGTCGTCTTCGAGCAGGCCGCCGCCATCGCCGCCGGGACCGGCGGCTCCGTCGTCGCGTTGTCCGACCCGGCGGCCGCGGCGGAGGGCGCGCACGTGATCGCCACCGACACGTGGGTGTCCATGGGGCAGGAGGGGAAGGAGGCGCGGGTCGCCGCCCTCATGCCGTACCAGGTGAGCGACGGACTGCTCGGCCACGCCGCGCCCGACGCGATCGTGCTGCACTGCCTGCCCGCCTACCGCGGCAACGAGATCACCGAGGAGGTCCTGGAAGGCCCGCGCAGCGTCGTGTGGGACCAGGCGGAGAACCGCCTGCACGCCCAGAAGGCGCTGCTGCACTGGCTGGCCACGCACGCCGGCCCGGACAGGGCGCCGGAGGCCGCGTGATCATCCCGATGACCAAGGCGGCGCGGCAGGCGAAGATCACCGACCTGCTGCAGCGGCAGGCCGTGCGCTCCCAGCCCGAGCTGGCCAAGCTGCTTGCCGAGAGCGGCGTCGAGGTCACCCAGGCCACGCTCTCGCGCGACCTCGACGAGCTCGGCGCGCTCAAGCTGCGCGCCGAGGACGGTTCGCTGGTGTACGCGCTCCCCGGCGAGGGCGGCGGCCGCATCCCGCTGGCCAGGCTCGGCACCGGCGAGTCCCCGGCGGCCCGGCTGCACCGCATCGCGGAGGAACTGCTGGTAGGGGCCGAGGCCTCGGCCAACCTGGTCATCGTGCGCACCCCACCGGGCGCGGCCCAGTTCCTCGCCTCCGCCATCGACCACGCTGACTGGGAGTCCATCCTCGGGACCGTGGCGGGTGACGACACGATCCTCGTCATCAGCCGCGACCCGGCGGGCGGTCAGACGGTCGCCGACGCGCTGCTGAAGGTGGCCGACCGACGTAGTCCGCCCACTCCGCCGTGAGTGGGCTGCGCCGTACGGACTTCCCGAACATCAGCACTGGAGACGAAGCACAATGCCCGACAGAGTGGTTCTCGCATATTCCGGCGGTCTCGACACCTCGGTCGCCATCCCCTACCTCGCCGAGAAGATGAACGCCGAGGTCGTCTGCGTCGCCGTGGACCTCGGCCAGGGCGGCGAGGACATGGAGCTCATCCAGAAGCGGGCCATGGACTGCGGCGCGGCCGAGTCGGTCGTCGTGGACGCGAGGGAGGAGTTCGCCGCCGACTTCTGCGTCCCCGCCCTGCAGGCCAACGCCCTCTACATGGACCGCTATCCGCTGGTGTCGTCGCTGTCGCGCCCGCTCATCGTCAAGCACCTGGTGTCGGCGGCCAAACGCTTCGGCGGCACCATCGTCTCCCACGGCTGCACCGGCAAGGGCAACGACCAGGTCCGCTTCGAGGCCGGCCTGGCCGCGCTGGCCCCCGACCTCGAGATCATCGCCCCCGCCAGGGACTTCGCCTGGACCCGCGACAAGGCCATTGAGTACGCCGAGGCCAAGGGCCTGCCCATCGAGACGTCGAAGAAGAACCCGTTCTCCATCGACCAGAACCTCTGGGGCCGCGCCGTCGAGACCGGATTCCTCGAGGACATCTGGAACGGCCCCACCGAGGAGGTCTACTCCTACACCGCCGACCCCCGGCAGCCGCGCCCGGCCGACGAGGTCGTGATCACGTTCGAGCAGGGTGTCCCGGTCAAGGTCGACGGCCGTGACCTGACCCCCTTCCAGGCGGTCGACGAGCTGAACCGGCGCGCGGGCGCGCAGGGCGTCGGCCGGATCGACATGGTCGAGGACCGCCTGGTCGGCATCAAGTCGCGCGAGGTGTACGAAGCGCCGGGCGCGATCGCGCTCATCGCCGCCCACAAGGAGCTGGAGAGCGTCACGGTCGAGCGCGACCTGGCCCGCTTCAAGCGGGGGGTCGACCAGCGCTGGAGCGAGCTCGTCTACGACGGCCTGTGGTTCTCGCCGCTGAAGAGCGCACTCGACGCCCTCATCGCCGACGTCCAGAAGCACGTCAACGGCGAGATCAGGATGAGCCTGCACGGCGGCAACGCCACCGTGACCGGCCGCCGCTCCGACGACTCCCTGTACGATTTCTCGCTCGCCACCTACGACACAGGCGACACGTTCGACCAGTCGCTGGCCAAGGGCTTCGTCCAGCTCTTCTCCCTCCCGGCCAAGATCGCGGCCGCGCGCGACGCGAGAAGGCGCTGAGTTGCACTAAGGTCGCGCCGGGAGCGCAGGAGCTCGGGGGAGCGCGAGACACGATGCCGGCGACCACGAAGCGGCGCGATCATCGAACACGGCACGGAGGAGATGACGGTGAGTGATGGCAAGCCGATGCGGCTGTGGGGCGGACGTTTCGAAGGAGGTCCGTCCGACGCGCTGGCCCGGCTGTCGGTGAGCGTGCACTTCGACTGGCGGCTCGTGCCGTACGACCTGGCGGCGTCCAGGGCGCACGCCCGGGTGCTGCACAGGGCGGGGCTGCTCAGCGACGAGGAGCTCGAGCGCATGATCGGCGCGCTCGACGACCTCGAGCGGGCCTGCAAGGCCGGCGAGTTCCGGCCGACGGTCGCCGACGAGGACGTGCACACCGCGCTGGAGCGCGGCCTGCTGGAGCGGCTCGGCTCGCTCGGCGGCAAGCTCCGCGCCGGCCGCTCGCGCAACGACCAGATCGCCACCGACCTGCGCCTCTACCTCCGCGACCACGCCCGCACGATCGTCTCCCGCCTGGTCGAGCTGGAGACGGCGCTGATGGCGCAGGCCGAGCAGCACGCCGAGACGGCCGCGCCCGGCATGACGCACCTGCAGCACGCCCAGCCGGTCTCGTTCGGCCACCAGCTCCTGGCTCACGTGCACGCCTTCGCCCGCGACGTCGACCGGATCACCGACTGGGACAAGCGCGCCGCGGTCTCCCCGCTCGGCGCCGGCGCCCTGGCGGGCTCGTCGTTGCCGCTCGACCCGCAGGCCGTGGCCGAGGAGCTCGGCTTCTCCTCCGCCGCGCTCAACTCGATGGACGCCGTCGCCGACCGCGACTTCGCGGCGGAGTTCCTGTTCGCCGCGGCGCTGATCGGCGTCCACCTGTCGAGGCTGGGCGAGGAGATCGTCCTGTGGGCCTCGCAGGAGTTCCGCTGGATCGAGATGGACGACGCCTACTCCACCGGCTCGTCGATCATGCCGCAGAAGAAGAACCCCGACGTGGCCGAGCTGGCCCGCGGCAAGTCGGGGCGGCTCATCGGCGACCTGACGGCGCTGCTGACCACGCTCAAGGGCCTGCCGCTGACCTACAACCGCGACCTTCAGGAGGACAAGGAGCCGGTGTTCGACGCGGTCGACACGCTGCTGCTGGTCCTGCCCGCGATGGCCGGCCTGGTGGCCACGATGCGGGTCAACACCGCCCGCATGGAGGCCTCCGCCCCCGACGGGTTCGCGCTGGCCACCGACCTGGCCGAACTGCTCGTACGCCGCGGGGTCGCCTTCCGCGAGGCGCACGAGGCGGTCGGCCACCTCGTCGTGTGGTGCCAGGTCAACGACAAGGACCTGGGCGAGCTGACCGACGACGAACTGGCCAAGGTGTCGCCGCACCTGACGCCGGACGTCCGCGACGTGCTCAGCGTGCCGGGCGCGCTGGCCGCGCGCAAGGCCCACGGCGGCACCGCACCCGACCGCGTACGCGACCAGCTCGTCGCGCTCCGCGAGTCCGTCGACGCGCAGGCGGCATGGGCGGCGGGCAGCTGAGCTCCGCCCCGCTGCCGCGGAGCTTCTTCGACCGGCCGTCTCCCGAGGTGGCGCCCGACCTGCTCGGGCGCGTCCTCGTGCACGGCCCCGTCGCCGTGCGCCTCACCGAGGTCGAGGCGTACGGCGGCCCAGGAGAGGACCCCGCGGCCCACACCTATCGCGGCAGGACCCCGCGGAACGCCGTCATGTTCGGCCCGCCCGGTCACGTCTACGTCTACTTCACCTACGGCATGCACTTCTGCGCCAACCTCGTGTGCCTGCCGGACGGCTCGGGCTCGGCGGTGCTGCTGCGGGCGGGCGAGGTGGTGGCGGGTCTCGACGTCGCCCGCGCCCGCCGTATGGGCGGTCAGGCCTCCGCGGGAGGCGGCCGGCGGGTCGCGGACCGTGATCTCGCCCGGGGGCCGGCCAGGCTCACGGTCGCCCTCGGCCTGCTGCGCGAGCACAACGGCATCGACGCGATCCGGCCGGGCGCGCAGGGCGACACGGAGGCGCTGTCAACGCAGGACCACCGGCTCACCGGTGTCCCGCACGGCTCGGTCATCATGCTGGAGGGAAGCCCCGCGGAGCCGGCCGCCATCAGGTCGGGCCCCCGCACCGGCATCTCGACGGCCAAGGAGACGCCGTGGCGGTTCTGGATCGACGGCGACCCGACCGTCTCGCCCTACCGCGCTCACGTGCCGCGGCGCCGCAACGCCGCGGCCACCTCCGTGGGGGAGGCGCCCAGCTCGTGAGAGCTGAAGATGTGCAGGAAATCGCCGGTGTCGATCTCCAGCATCTCGCTGCGCAGGCCCCACCGCCGGCGTATGTCGACCTTGATGTCCCAGATCGCCTCCCACGGTACGTGCCGCCTGCCCGCGAATCCGTGCACCACGGTGATCCCGCTGTCGTCGGCCGCCAGCCGTACGGGAACGAGCAGGTCGCGCAGGCCCATCGCGCCGATCAGCACGGTGGCGGGAACGGCCAGGATCATGCCGCCAACGTCGGCCCCCGCCCACCCGTAAAGGCCGAGCCCGGCGCATGCCAGAGCCCCTAAGATCTTCAAAACAGCCAGCTCGCGACGGACCCTCCACATGGACACGAAGCGTATCCAAGTGGCGGCCTGCCCGAGCGATCAGGCACGCTTGTACCGAATCGATGTCAACCCGTCTACTGGAAAGCCGGCACCGTGACCGACATTCTCGATGACCTCGCGTGGCGAGGCCTGATCGCGCAGTCCACCGACCTCGACGCCCTGCGCGCGTCCATGGCCAAGGGACCGATCACGGTCTATTCCGGTTTTGACCCCACCGCTCCTTCGCTGCACGTCGGCCACTTCGTGCCGCTGCTGACGCTGCGCCGCTTCCAGCTCGCCGGGCACCGCCCGATCGGCCTCGTCGGCGGCGCGACCGGCCTGATCGGCGACCCCAGCGGGCGCAACACCGAGCGTGCGCTCAACTCCAGCGACGTCGTCGCGGAGTGGGTGGACCGCCTGCGCGGTCAGGTCGGCCGTTTCCTCGACTTCGACGCGCAGCAGAACGCCGCGCTCATGGTGAGCAACCTCGACTGGACCGGCGAGCTGACCGCGATCGACTTTCTGCGCGACATCGGCAAACACTTCCCGGTCAACCGCATGCTGGCCAGGGAGGCCGTGTCCGCGCGCCTGTCGGGCGAGGGCCTGAGCTACACCGAGTTCAGCTACCAGATCCTGCAGTCCTACGACTACCTGGAGCTCTACCGCCGCTACGGCTGCACGCTGCAGATCGGCGGCAGCGACCAGTGGGGCAACATCACGGCGGGCGCCGACCTGGTCCGCCGCATCGAGGGCGCGCACGTCCACGCGCTCACCCTGCCGCTGATCACGAAGGCCGACGGTACGAAGTTCGGCAAGACGGCGGGCGGCGCCCTCTGGCTCGACCCCGAGATGACCTCGCCCTACGCCTTCTACCAGTACTTCCTCAACTCCGACGACCGCGACGTGATCCACTACCTCAAGGTGTTCACGTTCAAGAGCCGCGAGGAGATCGAGGAGCTGGAGAAGGCCGTCGCCGAACGCCCGTTCGCCCGCGAGGCCCAGCGCGCGCTGGCCGAGGATCTCACCGAGCTCCTTCACGGCAGGCGCGAGCTCGAGGCGGTCGTGGCCGCCTCGAAGGCGCTTTTCGGGCAGGGCGCGCTGGAGGAGCTTCCCGCCACCACGCTCGGCGCCGCGCTCGCCGAGGTCCCGAAGGCCAAGGTCGACTCGCTCGGAGCGTCGTTCGTCGACCTGCTGTCCGACAGCGGCCTCGTGGAGTCGAAGTCGGCCGCCAGGCGGGCGGTCAAGGAGGGCGGGGCCTACCTCAACAACGTGAAGATCACCGACGAGTCCTACGTGCCGACCTCCGATGACCTGCTGGCGGGGCGCTACATGGTCCTGCGCCGCGGCAAGAAGTCGATCGGCGGCGTCGAGGTCGGCTGACCGGCCGCGGGAGGCGGGCCCTCCGCATCACGCAGGGCCCGCCTTCCTGCCGCGGCGTTCACTGGCGGGTGAACAATGTCACCGTCAGCCCTGGCAGGTCGCCCGAGTGCTTGGCGAGGTCGAGCTCGAAGCCCGCCTGGCGCACCTCTTCGATCCGGTCGATGCCGTCGCCCTCCAGCCCCGACTTCTTGGTCCCGCGCCAGACGACCCACACCCGATCGTGCTGTCGCAGCGCCGCCGAGACATCGGAGCGCTCCGGATAGCCGAACCCTCCGGGATCGGGGGCGTCACCCGTCCTGAGCGCGTCGACCGGCATCAGGGAGTCGGCATAGTAGTCGAAGCCCGAGCGCAGCTGGCTCTGCCCGTACACGATGGCATCGTCGGGCTCGGCCTTGATCACGCGCAGCGCCCACGGGATGTTCTCGAAACGCCCGTTCTCTTCGCGTACGTCCGCATGCTCCTGGATCGACAACCCGCACCCCAGCAGCACGACCACCGCGGCGGCCACCACGTGGAACCGGGGGAGAGCGGCCACGGCCATCCCGGCCAGCAGCGCCAGCGCGGGAGCGGTGACGAACAGGTAGCGGTCGACGTAGACCGGCGTCACCAGGTGGGACACCGCGAGCAGCAGCACCGGCGGCAGCAGCAGCCACCCGGCCAGCGCGAACGGCCACGGACCGCCGGCCGCGCCCGGGTCGCGCCCGCGCGCCGCCGCCCACAGCAGCGCCGCCCCTGCCACGGCCAGCGCTAACAGCAGCACGCCGAGCCCGGTCGTCCCCGCCGCCATCTTCGGGAACCTCAGCCACACCTCCGGTCCCCGCTGCGGGATCCAGCTGATGGCGTGGCGCTCGCCGTACCCGATGAGCCCCAGCACCACGGCGGGAACACACCCTGCGGCCAGCGCCGCGGCCATGCGCGTCAGCACACCGCGCCGGGCCAGGAACAGCTGAGCGGGCAGCACCAGCACCGCGAACAGGTGCGTCGAGCACACCAGCGCGACCGCCACCCCGTAAAGCACCCACCGCCGGCCGGCCGGCCGTTCGAGCGCCCGGTGCAACGCCCAGAATGACAGGACGACCGCGGCCGCGGCGAAGGCATAAGACCTGGCGAAGGCTCCGTAGTAGGACACCGTGGGCAGGATCGCGAAGACGGCCGCACCGATGACGCCGGCCCGGACGCTGTGCAGCCGCCGGCCCAGATCGGCCAGGAACCAGGCCGCCACGGCGATCGCCACCGCCGACGGGAACCGCAACCACACCTCCGCCGTGCCCGCCTTCACCCAGAAGTGCATGAACAGGTAGTACGGCAGGAAATGGCCGTCGATGTGCTGAGCCAGCTGCCACATCCCGGCCAGCGACCGGGAGGCGGCGCTGACGGTGGCCAGCTCATCGCCGTTGAGAGTGGCCGAGCCGGTGCCGGAGAATGCCGCGATCCCGGCGAGGGACGCCATCCACCAGGGCGCTGACGTGCGGGCACGCGCGGCGGGACGCGCAGGGGGAGCGAGCGTGGCAGCAGTGGTCACCGGGGCAGGATACGCGTCGTAGGGTCAGGCGCATGGCCAATGTGATGGTGTTCGACCTTTATGGCGTAATCGCTCGCACCCAGGCCCCGGAGAAGCGGCGGCGGCTCGTCGAACTGGCGGGCGCACCTGAGGAATCCTTCTGGGAGGCGTACTGGGCCTGCCGGCCGCCCTACGACGAAGGCCAGGACAGCACCGCGTACTGGGGCGCGGTGGCCGGCCGGCTGGGCACCCGCTTCGCCGACGTGCCCGCGCTCATCGACGCCGACCTCGACAGCTGGTCCGACGTGGACGAGTCGATGGTGCGGGTCGTGCACGAACTGGCGGACCAGGGACACCGGCTGGGCCTGCTGTCCAACATCATCGAGGAACTGGTGCCCTACTGGGAATCGCGTCACGGTGACTTGCTGGGGCGGTTCGCCTCGGTGACGTTCTCGTGCCGGATCGGGGCGGCCAAGCCGGAGCGGCGGGCGTACGAGCTGTGTGCGGAGCGGATCGGCGCGACCCCGCAGGACATCCTCTTCCTCGACGACAACCTGGCGAACGTCGTCGGCGCGCGAGAGGCGGGGATGTCGGCGGAGCTGTTCGAGTCGCCGGGGCAGGTGCGGGCCCTCGCCGAGAAGGTCACGATCCACCGTTGAGCGCCCTGCTCCCGGGTGGCGGGTGTCGGCTTCGTAACGATCACGTCCCGCCACCCGGCGTCCACTCCACTTTCATGTCGCCTCGTACTGGCCCATCGCGATGTCAACTTCGTCCCGGACCGCCCATACGGATCAACACCCGTGTTCTCCCTGCCCACGGGGCTTCTGCCGACGAACGGCTCGGGCGGACACCGAGCACAGGCACTGAACAAGGCTTCGTTGGGCCGGCCTGGCTGACCGCGGCGCTCCTCGCGCCGCCCGACACCCCCGGCACTTCGGACGCCGCGTTGTCGCGCGCAGCCCATGACCGCGGTGCTGCTCAAGAACCCGGAGGAACGCGGCCTGGTGGAACGCGCGCCGCGTCCTTGGCACCGCAACGTCCTGGAGACCCGGCTCACGTCAAGCGGCCGCGCGGAGGTGGAGGCCGTTGACGGTCTAACGGGTGCTCATCGAACGAGGATCAGGGCCGGATGCGGCACCGAGGAGCCGCCACGCCGCTGTTCCGATGGTCGAGGCCGTCACCAGCGCGACTTCTGATACGCGACCGCCCGCCACGCTGGCCGGACGGGACGACTTGACGTGTCGCGGATCGTGACCTACTCTTTCAGTTCGCCCCGGGTGTGAGCCGGACACTGATCAGGTGGACGGGCCCCAGGGTAAGCCCTTTGACAGGACCAGTCGCTCGGCGGAGCCGTTTCGGCGCGCTCAGGCCTGAGCCGTCCGCGGGCGCGTCATGATCGCCGAAAAATCGGTTGTTTCGACACGCCTCGGATGACACGGTACGTTACGGGGGCTGCCCCGGAAGCGGGGTGGGTCATCCTAAAAAGGTTGGTCGGTTCTTTACAAGCCCTCGGGTTTGACGGAGAAATCGGTCGGCTGATAAAGTAAAGTAAGCGGAGAAGACGCCTCCGAGCTGGATTCAGTGGAATCTCGGTGAGGATGTATGCGTGCGTTTCTTGAGAACTCAACAGTGTGTTAAAAGCCAGTGCATGATGCACAACCCCGTCCATCGGCCCTTTTGTGGCTGGTGTTGACGGATTCCTTTTTGTTAGTTGGGTTCAGAC